>SCQT01000005.1 GCA_004322015.1 Chitinophagaceae bacterium | reverse complement strand
AAGTTTGAATACACGCACAGCGAAAAGCTGGGCGATGCCTTTGAATACCTGCTGTCGGTTATGGGATCCCAGGGCGACGCAGGCCAGTTCCGTACACCCAGGCATATCATTGATTTTATCGTCGCCATCGTTAATCCGGGTAAGAAGGATACTATTCTTGACCCGGCCTGCGGAACAGCAGGCTTCCTGATTTCTGCCTTTAATCATATCAGGCACAAAAATAAGAAGGGACTTACTCCTGATGAAAGAAAGAAATTAATTCAAAATTTTACAGGGTATGATATTTCGCCGGACATGGTACGCCTGAGTCTTGTGAACCTGTACCTGCATGGTTTCTCGGATCCGCATATTTACGAGTATGATACCCTGAGTAGCGAAGAACGCTGGAACGACAGTTTTGATGTGATCCTGGCCAATCCGCCGTTTATGAGTCCTAAAGGTGGCATCCGTCCGCACAAGAAATTTACCATCAGCAGCAACAGAAGTGAAGTGCTTTTTATGGATTATATTGCCGAGCACCTGAACCCGAAAGGCCGGGCCGGGGTGATTGTTCCCGAAGGTGTGATCTTCCAGAGCGGATCGGCTTATAAGCAGCTTCGCAAAATGCTGGTGGAGAACTACCTCTATGCCGTGGTAAGCCTGCCTGCCGGTGTCTTTAACCCCTATAGCGGAGTGAAAACTTCCATTTTGCTGATGGATAAAGCGTTGGCAAAGAAATCCGATAAAATCCTTTTTGTAAAAATTGACAACGATGGCTACAACCTGGGCGCACAACGCACCGCCGTAAAAGGCAGCCAGTTGGAAGAAGCAACTGCCGTCATTGACCAATTCAAGGAAGGTGAAGAATTCCAAAGTTCAATCGCAAATGCTGTTTTGAAAACAGAAATTAGTGCAAATGGTGAGTTCAATTTAAGTGGAAGCAGATACCTCGTAAATGAAGTACTTCAAACTGAATTTGAAAGGGTAGCATTAGAAGATGTTTTGGACTATGAGCACCCAACAAATTACATAGTTGAAAATGAAGAATACGATGACTCATATAAAACACCAGTGCTTACAGCGGGGAAATCTTTTATTTTAGGTTACACTAATGAAGAAATAGGAGTTTTCAATAATCCTTTACCTGTTATCATCTTTGATGATTTCACAACTGCAACCCAATATGTCAACTTTCCATTCAAAGTAAAATCTTCTGCTATGAAGATTTTGAAAGCAAAGAAAAATGCGAACATCACTTTCCTTTACTATTTGATGCAACATATTAAATTTGACAGTTCAGACCATAAACGGTATTGGATTTCTCAATATTCAAAAATCAAAATTCCTCTTCCTTCCTTATCCGTTCAGGAAGAGATAGTAATCGAGATAGAGAGCTACCAACAAATAATAGATGGTGCCAAAGCGGTGGTGAACAATTACAAGCCCAAAATTAATATTGATCCGAAGTGGGAGATGGGGGAGTTGGGGGAAAATTGTAAAATTAAAAGTGGAAATGCCTTCAAAAGTAGAGACTATGTCGATGAAGGAGTCCAGCTAATCCGAATGGGAAATGTCAAACAAATGTTTTTTGATAGAGAAAATTCACCTTCATATTTGCCACCAAGCTATTTAAATGAATATCCAAACTACGTTCTTGTAAAAGGTGATTTATTAATTTCTATGACAGGCACAGTGGGCAAAGAAGATTATGGGAATGTCTGCCAAATTGATAAAGATGAACAGTTTTTACTTAATCAACGAGTTGGGAAATTTGAAATTCAAACAGATGATTTAGACAGACAATATCTCTATTTTGTTGCTCAAACTGACTACTTCAGGAAACAACTCTTTGCAAATTCCGCAGGTGGTGTTAGACAAGCAAATATCAGCAATAAAGGAATTGAAAGTATCTCCATTCCATTGCCTAACATAGAAACCCAACGCCAAATCGTTGCTCAAATCGAAAAGGAACAGGAATTGGTCAATGCCAATAAACAGCTAATAGAAATTTTTGAACAAAAAATAAAGGATAGGATTGCGAAGGTTTGGGGAGAATAACGAGTCTATATGGAAATTTTTGAACAATATCATCATTACAGCCAGAATCTGCTTCTTGCACAGCATGAGGTTTCCGAAATTATCAAACACAATCTGACAAGAGGTGAGGTGCGGGAAGATTTCATTATCCAATACCTAACCAAAAGTATAAATAATTGTGAGCAACAACTTAAAAGAGGATTTATAAATTTAGGTGAAGGTGAGCATAGTGGGCAGGCAGACATTTTATTAATAAAGAACCATGCTGAAATTGTTGATTTGGGCGTGAGAGGAAATGTAATCGTTTATCCAGAGGATTGTCTTATGGTCATTGAAGTAAAGAGTACTTTGACAGGCTCTTATCTGAATGATTTCAATAATGAGGCCAGTTTGATTAAACATTCAAATCCACATATAGTCTGCGGTATGTTTGCCTATAAAGCTGAGTTGGAAAAGAAAACTATAATGAAACGTTGTGGCTACGATTATAATACCGAATTTAAAACTTTCTTTTGCTCTGAAGATGATCCTTTGTCTGTTTTTTACCCCTATATTGACTTTATTTTATTGCTTGACAAATTGAATGAAAGCGAGCTTGATGAAGACCTGGAAATACAAGGAGGAAATCAATTATATTTAAATAAAACAACGGATGGTGAGAAATACTTTCCCGGTACGTATAATCCGGTGGTAAGAAACTTGGTAGGTTTAGTAAAAAGCCTCCTGGTATAAGAAGGAGTTTTTCTCGCAGTTTTAAAATTAACCGAATCACTTTTTCTTGCCTTCCCCCAGCATCCTTTCCAGCAGAGTAATCTTTTCTTCTTTTTCTTTTAATAGGCGTTCATATAATTTCCTATTTTCTTCCAATGCCTCTATCCATTTGTCAATTGGATTAATATTACAACGCTCATTTTTTTGATAACCAATTGAACCGTTGTCAAAAGTGTTGGCTATAATGTTAACAGCCACTTCTTCATCAAAATTCTTAATGGCATCCGCCGGTACTTTCAATGCATCCGCAATTTGCTGAAGTAATCCCGGCTCAATCACCTCTTTCTGTTCCAGCAGGGATATTTTTTTCTGGTTCCAGTCATCGCCTAAATCCAAAGCCAGCGCTTCCTGTTTAATGCCCAGCATTTCACGGAACCGCTTCACGTTCCGGCCTTGGTGTATGGTCTTCGGCATATCGGATGTTTTTGTCATGGGACAAATATATAAAAATTCCGTTGGGATATATTATTCCGTATTCGCTAAATTTGCTATAGATATTCAATTTTTTCATGCCTTCAGTCAATAAAATCAAACCAGCGAATACTACTCCCGGAATGAGAAGGGAGTTAAAGAACCTGCCTGGCGAAAAATGGAAGGATATTCCCAACTATGAAAATACATATCAGGTATCTAATTATGGAAGGGTAAAATCGTTAGAAAGGACAATGATCCTTTATTATTCAGCACAGAATACTTACAGGGAAAGAAGGATTAAAGAGCGTATCTTAGCGCAGAGGATAATAAGACACTACAATCATTTCGTCAAAGACTATCGTTACGAATGCCTTGTGAATTTATTCGATGATTATGGAGGAAAGACGCAACTGGTACATCGCTTGGTATTCAGCGCTTTTAAAAAACAGCTCAGTTATGACGATGACAACCTTTGTATATCTCACAAAGATGGTAACGGCTTAAACAATAGGCTTTCTAATCTGGAAAGAGGTTATAAGTCTGATGTCTTGAAACGTGCTTATAGCAATAACCGCCATATTACCCCCTTTGCGCTTAAATCTAAACAGGAATTAAAACGTATTCATCAAAAAGGCGGACAAAGTCGAAAAAAAAAGGTTATACAATTCACACTGAATGGCAAAATAATTGAGAGATATGACAGTATTGCCGAAGCGAGTAATATGACTGGAATAGCGGACAGCAATATTATTCAGGTGTTAAAGAAAAGAACCAAACAGGCGGGAGGATACAAATGGGAATATGCCGGCTAAATATTTTGATGTAGAAAAATTCCAAACTATAGTCAAGATCGCCTTAGGCAGGATTACATCTTCTCATTTATACGCTTGAACTGCAGGTAGATATATGGCTTTGGTAACCGGTAAATTCATATAAACTCTTACCGAAAATATAAAGTAAGATTTGTTTGCTAAACATCGACTATTTGCACGTGAAACAAGTTCCCAAATCTTTGCTGACATGCCCGGTACCAACCTGGTAAATATCAGGTAATACCATTATTCAAAAAATTCTCGCTCCAAAGGGAAAACCCGGTTTCTGCTGTTGGATCTGTAAATTTCCAGGATTGAGCCTGGAATAGATATAGCTGATTTTTCACCTCTGTCGTTTATGGGTAAATACAAATAGGGTAAATCTAATTGGGATATATTATCCTGTATCCCTTTCTAAAATATTCGCTTTCGGTATTGAATATCCCAGAGGGCTATCCCAACTTGCAATCTTAAATATTAAATGGTATGGCGATATCCAATAACACCCGCAAAAAAGAGGAAAACAATCTTCGCAAGGCTTCGGACCCTTATACTCTTTATTTAAAAGGTGAGCCCTATACATTGACAGAAGAATCCTTGAAAGAGCAGGTAGATGCTTCTTTGCAACGCAGGAGAAAATGGTATTTCCCCGATCTGAAATTTATTTCTTTCGGGGATGGCTGCCTTAAGCTGCTCAATGTCTGGGATAAACTGTCCTACGAAATGACCATCAGCGTAGAGACGGATAAGTTGCATGTCTCCTGCAATTGCGGCTTGGAAGTGGAAACATTGTGCATTCATTCCTACAGAGCTCTTGAACGCTTAGTCTGTTACAGTCCCAAAAGTTCCTTTGAAAAATATTGCCCCAAAGGATTGTATGAAATAGCAACTGCTCATAAGAAATATTTTGATGTAAAAACATCCGGCACCGGATTGGGTATTTCTCCCAAAAAATATTTGGGAACTGTTTACCCGTTCTTCGTCAACAGGAAAAAAACCAAAATCTCTACTGCATTAGACTTACAGGGAACTCAGGCACCTCCGTTGGATCGGGAACCAGATAAAGTATTAGCTTATATCCTTATACAACCGCCCAGGGATGAGTATCTGCCCTTTCTGATACCTTGCTTTGGCTCGCCAAACAAAACAGGGACAGCCATCAAATCCTTTCAGCATTTTGTCAATGGATCAAAAAAAGAATCCAATCATCCGTTTACAGAAGGTCAAGAAAAATTAAATCAACTCTGTGAGGATATGCTAAAGCATGCTGAAAAACTTGCAGACGAGAGTTTACTTAGTACGGAGCAAGTGCATACATCCTCCCTCCATGCTTTATTTAGCCTTTGGGAAGAAGCTCTTCCGCTGGTGGAGCGAGAAGAATTTATATACCTATACTATTTACACGGTAAACATGAACTGAAAAGCAGGCCTGCTAAAAACCGGATTTCGAAAATAAACGTTCGTGGAGGGGTTCCAAGACTTCATTTTCAGCTTAACGAGAGAACGACATTTTACCAGTTACAGATGAGAGCCACTATTCAGGGAAGAACCATTAAATACCCCCAATGGGATCTTGTTTTTTTCATGGGAGAAGGGGAAGACCTATACAGGTTATCGTCTTTGAGAGATTCCGGTGTTGCAAAATGGATGAATGAAGCCGGTAATTGTATAACGGTATTCAAAGAACATTTCGAAGAATTTAGCAAAGATTTTTTGCAGCCGCTTCAAAAATATTACCCGATCGAAATAACAAATAAGAAAGAATAAGAAAACAAAGCGGAAGGTACGATATGCAGGATTCTCAAAACAAGTTGATTCCGAAATGAATTAAGAAATGACAGTAATTGCCTTGGAAACAGAATTAATAACGGCTATCAGGAGTTTTTTCCTGAATAATCCTTTGGAGGATAACAAAAAATTGTTGTGGGAGCTTTATACAAGCTGGGTGTACCAGGACGAAATAGGCGATCCGAAAGAGCATTATGATCTTTTATTCTTTTATGAATGCCTGATCGAATTTATGGACGAACTATATGGGATGATTCAATCCACAGATAAAAAATAATCTTTCACTATAAAATATAAGGATATGCATACAAATGATGGTGATATTACAGACAATCATATCAACACCTACAATACCAATGTTTTCATATATCCGGATCAGGATATGGCCGAAATAAAGAAATGGAAAGAAAAGCTGATCTCGATCACAGAACAGGTGCCTGCCGAAGCGGATAAGATAAAGCCATTGATTCAGTTCATGGTAACGACTATCGCCCCGGCAAAAATTTATATGATGAAATATCCTGATGTGGATACCACCGTCCCGGATAAATACATAGATCTGCTGATTGTCATATCTCCTAAGAATAATACGCCCTTTACGGAGCTACAGCCCATTTTAGATATAGCCTATCTGAACGGCTGGCGGGTGTCCTGCTCGTTGCATAGTGAAGGGAATATTATAGACGGACTTAGAAAAGGGCATGTATTTTATTCCCTTCAGTGCATTCCGGAGAACCTGGTTTACGACGATAAAGTAACCACTTACCCTGTTACGCCGCCGGAAACATTGCGGGAAGCGAAATCGAAGGCTTATATAAAATTTGAGCAGAATTTCGCTAATGCGCTTGATTTTCATGAAGGCGCCGCCTATCTCCAGGAAGATAATACCTCCCGGATTACCGGATTTATGCTGCACCAGGCGGTAGAACTCACTTTCCGGGGTATCTTACAAAGCCTAAACGGATATGACAAAAAAACGCACGAGATCAGAGTTTTGAGAAAACAGGTACGACGTTGTGCACCGCAGTTATGTCCTATTTTTTCCGATGACTCGGAAGGAGAAAAACGCCTCCTGGATATATTGGAGGGTGCTTATTCTCATTCACGGTATGAAAATGATTATGAAATATCGGAAGGCGATTTAAATGTGCTTTTTGAAAAGGTAATTCTGTTGCAGGATATGGCACAGAGAGTTGTCCATACCGTTTTAACTCCAGGTTAAATCAATAAAGCCATGAAAGAGGAAGATGAACAAAGGAACGATCGGGAAAAACGCATCCGTTTCCAAAAACAGAGAATGCCTATTGACACAGCCTTTGAAGATCCTTATGACTGTATTGCCGAAGCGTTTACTTGGATTCATCCGGATGATTTTCGTAAATACCTGCATGAATGGTTACGAATCGCTTTGATCAATGACGAAAGCACTTATGATGAAGGTGCCGCAAGAGAAGATGTGATGGATTTCTGTAATGAGTTACAGAGGCTGATTGAGGCCATGAATGTGATCAATGAAGACCGGACACCGGAAAAGACGCGCCGGTGGAAAGAAAATCTTCCCGATAATCTGAAAGAAGAAATGAAAAGCTATAATCGGCCGGTATTGCTAACCGTGGATCAAAAATCCGATCCAAGAACCGTCATCAAAGATTTTTGGCATACCTTTTCATTCTCCTATGCCAGAAGGGAATTATGGGATTTGATGGATTCAGTGATATTTTATGAAAGAGAAAGTGGTAGGTCATCATCTGATCCGCTCAGTACTTACAAATGCCTTTTAGCACTTGTGGAAGCGTCTCTTGTGCTTTTTCAGCGCTCTTTTTAAGTCATAGAATTCTTTATTGCTAATAAGCTTCCTATCTGTGATTATCAGGATCTGTTTTTTGTCTATATTTATACAAAGAATGCTCAGACCAGTATTACACTGCCATCTTTCCAATTATTGCTGCTAAACGATTAGGCTAAATAATATTTTGGGTGTCAGATAGAACTCTCTTATAATCCGCCGATGGCGGATGTCAGGATTGCAGCATGGTCAAATAGGAAGATGAACAGAACCCGTCTTTGGCGGGTGAAAGAATTCATGAAATCATTCAATCCATTGAAATAAATGTTTCTCATCATAATATCTCTGGTCAGATCACAGATTTTTATGGATAGCTTAAGTTCCACAAATAAATGAACATGACCAGAGTAGTAATTTTTAGCCAAGATTAATATTTTATTTTATACCTTCCTCTCAAAATCATGTCACTCCTGCGGAGTTCTTACTATCGGGAATTGTTAACTTTTCCCTTTTCTACAATCTTGTCATCCGCCTCCGCGGATTCACGTCACCTTAAAATATTATTTAGCCTATCTTTTATGTGATATTATGGTGACCTTGGCCATATCATAACAGAAGTTTATTTAAATCGTCATGAATTTTTCATCATATCGTTCCCAAAAAGGGGCGGAGGGCGAAAGGAGGTAAAACCGGTTAATCCGTTATGGAATGATTACACATATTCACCCAGGAAGACAAAAGGGAACGTAACTTTGCACCCGGTTATCTATGAACCTGTGTTTTGAATTTTTTGAATAAAACTCAGAATTGTCATTAAACAGTGTGAGTGGAGTAAAAAGCGGAATTATTTCCCGTTCAGATGGATCCATTTTATCAAATATTATAAGACTTGTTATTTTTAAGTAGAACCGAAAGTAAAGCGCCTGAGAATAAAAAAAGAAGAGTCCTTCTTTGGAATCGGGATACCGGAGATGTAAGGGAAAAAGCTCCTGTTAACAGAGTGGTGGTGTTTACCATCACTGCTTTATCCCTTTTGATGACCACCGTTGATATGACCATTGTGGCCACTGCACTGGAGACTTTACAAAAGGAATTGCATACCACGGTAAGTTGGGTTGGCTGGACCATTACGGCTTACTCTTTAGGGTTTGCCTTGATGCTGCCATTGAGTGCAAAATTCAGTACCCGCTTTGGCCACCGGCGTATTTTTTTGGCCTCTATTATCATCTTTACGGTGAGTTCGCTCGCGTGTGGCTTAGTGAGTAATATTTATGCGCTTATTCCTCTCCGGGTAATTCAGGCGTTAGGGGCCGGTGGAATAACCCCTTCAGTAACCGCCATCATTGTGAACCACTTTGGGAGTGCAAGAGATCGTGCAGTGGGTTTATTCGGCAGCATTTTCCCCATCGGAGCGGTATTGGGACCTGTTTTTGGCGGTTTTTTTGTAACTTATTGGTCGTGGCGGGGTATTTTCTTTGTAAATGTTCCCATCGGATTAGCAGTCGTTTTTTTATCCCTGCATTTTATCCCGAAGGATATAGTTCCGAGACATCGCCTGAAAGTGGCTATGGATCCGGGCGGCTTATTTTGGCTGGGTCTGGGAATCCTTGCCAGCATGTTTGCAGCCACCTTCATTAGTTACAAAGACGCTAAAGTCCTGTCTGTCGGATTTATAGGGCTTGCTCTGGCCGGTCTTACCGGACTTATTGGTTTCTTTTTTCATATCAACCGGGCACGCCATCCGTTTATTAAACCGCTTTATGCCTATGGAAAAGGATTTGGTGCGGTCAACCTGCTGAACCTGACTTACGGAGGAGTTACCTCGGGAGTATTATCCCTGGTGCCTTTATACGTAGCTGAACGATATGGAATTGATGCCTTACACGCATCCATTCTCCTTATTGCCCAAGGGGCAGCTTCCATCATTTTTTCGACCCTGATGGCCATATTCATCAGAAGGACAGGCTATCGTACGCCCTTGTTGATAGGGTGCACCATCATCATGGTGGGAGTGGCTCTTATAGCCCTTCCTCCTTATTTTGATTTATCTCCTTTCTGGTGGATGACGGGAGCCACCTTTTTGATCGGGGTGGGTACGGGGTCTATTGACCCGCCGGCCCGCAATGCCGGATTGAACTTAGTGCCCGAAGAGTCTGCAACCCTTGCTGCCTTGCGTTCCCAGTGTTTTCAAATTGGTGAAATAATAACTGTGGGTATTGCCACAGCCATTGCTTCAGAAAAGATACACCCCGGGATAACCCTGGGGTGGGTATATGCCGCGATAGCACTGGGTTTCCTCCTTGGCCTTCCCATCATCAAATCCATCCCCGAACATAAAGGAGCCTGGTAAGAAAGGAAGGGAAGCGGAGGGTAGGTGCGGATGTTCGATAGTGTTCAGGTGATAGGGTAATCGAAATAAAAGCGCATAAAATAGAGATTCAAACAGGGGAAAGTAACAACACTCCAATATCAGAAAGACTTTTCCTTTCTCCATCATAGACCGGCATTTATTTTTCTTTGCAAAAAGTTTTCGACTAATCACGACAGTGACTCATACGTGCAAATTATATTTGATAAGCACTATTATCTCTAAATTTTGTTTCTTTGTCCGAAAGCAAAAATCATGAATACCAAACTCACCTTAACCATAGAAGAAGCCGTCATCAAAAAAGCAAAAAAGTATGCGGGCAAAAGGAAAGGAAGTCTTTCTGACCTGATCGAAAATTATCTCAAAGCGCTTACCTCTGAAGAAAAAAAGGATGAAGAAGAATTAACGCCGGTGGTTAAATCGCTGAGAGGTTCGTTTACCCTTCCTAAGAACTTTGATTATAAAAAAGAACTTACTAATCGTTTATCCGAAAAATACCTGTGATGGATAAAATCCTGATTGACACCAATGTGATCCTCGATTTCTTTTTCGACAGAAAACCCTTTTCCGAAAATGCTTCTAAGATTCTGAGTTTATGTGAGAAGAAGAAACTGAAAGGTTTTGTAACACCGGTCATGGTTAGCAATGTATATTACCTCTTAAGAAAGACCGCCGGACACAAAAAGGTGATTGAAAGCCTGAAGCAATTATTAAGCATTGTGGACGTGGCCATCATAAACAAAGCCACTGTCTTAGAGGCGCTGAATTCCAATTTCAAAGATTTTGAGGATGCGCTCCAAAACTTTTCTGCCCCGAACGAAAAAGAAATTAAAATAATCATTACAAGAAATACTAAGGACTATACAACCGGTAGTTTGCCTATAATGACACCGGAAGCTTATTTAAAAGCAATTGAAGCATGAAACGGCAGGTAGGTATTTGATTTGCACCACACTTTTGCGCCGTCCATTGCAATACTATGGCAGAAATCCTGCTCAATCGCTATGAATTTTTCATCACTCATCACATGATCACCCACCTCAATATTTCCGAAATTGAAGTCCGATATGGAAAACGTATCCTAAGCCGTTTTTATGAAGCAGTTGTTATTGAAAATCTCAATCTTTACCCATCATAACCTTGCAAAAATCAATAGTGGCGTAATATTTCCTGCATCGGCGGCTTTAATGGCCGTAAGGTAAGCTGACCGGTTATCACCCTGTTTTACCAGATCTGCCGCCCCCCAGCTAAAGACTGGTCGGTTAAAAACTTTTTCAATAATGATGTCTCCCATCAACCGGCTGTGCCTGCCGTTCCCATTGGGAAAACAATGAATGCTCACGATCCGGTGTTTAAACCGGACAGCTATTTCGTCTGGCGGATAGGTTTTATGGTCTATCCAGAATAGGGTATCGTTCAGCAGATATTTTAATTCGACCGGTATCTGCCATTTATCTACGCCGATGTTTTTATTGGTTTTTCTGAAAGTTCCAGCCCATCTCCATACATCTCCGTACATCCGTTTATGAACGCTGCACACGAATGCCTCGGTCAATATGGTTTTCGGCTTCAATGAACGGGTCAGGGTCCACTGAATGGCCTGTTCAATATTTTGCTGCTCAAACTCATCCAGCTCACCCCGCGTAGCAATAATAGGTATCAGCAGGCCGTCCTTTTCATCTTCATCAAGCGGCGTTTGCCCCTGTATATACTCGAAATCTAATCCCATAAAATTTTAGGCATGTCATTTTTTATTATCGCCGCCCTCTCTTCGATGGCTTTCCGGATCCTCTTTTTTGAGTTTTCCTGGTCTTCCAGTTTCATGGTGTTGGAAGTACGAAGCACAATTTGTGTGGCCAGCTCTTTCGCCTTCCTTTCGATTAATGCTTCGAGTGAACCGTCATTAGGAACAAAGCCATACAGTAGTTGCATATCCAATGCCCTTGCCGCATCCCTGAGCGATTTTAAGGTAATGGAGCCGTCTTTTTCCCTTTTCTCCATATCCTGCACGCCTTGCCGGGTGATGGAGAGCCTGTTGCCCATTTGCTGCATAGACATACCGATAGCTGTACGGACAGCTTCGAGCCAGCCCGTAGGAGGGGGTACCACTTTCTGGAGAGAGGCAAAAATCCGTATTTTGTCGTCAAGTTGCTGGATCTGAAGTGATTTCTTTCTCATTCGTAAGGTTATTACTTGTCTAAATAATAACAAAAGTAAACATATAATCTGACAAATATATATAAAATGTAAACTTTTAACATGACAAATAACCCTCCAGATGTACGGCTTCTATTATACAAATATCTCTTGAGGAATTATCCCTACCTTACATATAGCAACTTATGAATGAAATAGAAATATACAAAACTCAGGACAGTAAATCCAAGGTGGAGGTTCAATTCGATAAGGATATAGTCTGACCCAATCACCATCAGATTTCCCTTCTCTTTGACCGTGATATTAAAACTATCGAGAAACATGTCGCTAATGTTTTTAAAGAAAAAGGGCTAAGCAAAAAATCAGTTGTCGCAAAATTTGCAACAACTGCAAAGGATGGGAAAACCTTCAACTGATGAATTACGAAAACAACTGAAGAAAAAGGAAGAAACTTCTGATCTTTTTGGTAAGGAAAAGGATCAAGGTTTTAGGAGTTCGCTTCTGAGTACGGAACCCGCCCTTGGCGGGTGAAAGAATTCCTGATTCAATATATAATTATAAACTCGGTCGATCCGAGAATGACCTTCCGAACATTCGGAAGAAAATACAACATATCCTCCCTGCCGGCTAAACTTAGGATTTTATTTTATATCCTCCTCTCAAAATCATATCACTCCTGCGGAGTTCTTAATATCGGGAATTGTTAACTCTTCTCTTTTCTACAATCTTGTCATCCGCCTTTGCGGATCCCCGGCATCTCAAAATATTATTTAACCGGGTACGGAGCCAAAGCTCCGGGTATAAGTTATTTTTCTTAATTTCATATTCCGGATCCAGACAGAAACCTTCGTGGTAGATTCGCTTCCGGCTATTGTGCGCAGGTTGACAGTTTCTAAAATAAAATAATATCGTACAAAAAATGGTATTGCACATTAAAAATATGGTTTGCCTTCATTGTATTATGGCGCTAAAACAATTGTTGGACGAGCTGGGCCTTTCCTATCGCCATGTAGAGTTAGGTACTGTGGTACTGGAAGGGGAATTATCCGGAGAGAAATCAGAAGAGCTGTCCAAAGGATTACATGCTTTGGGGCTGGAATTAATAGATGACAGAAGAAGCCAGATTATTGAAAAAATAAAGACTACCATCATACGCTTAATGCAAAAAGATCAGGATGAAAGGTCAAATAAAAAAATCTCCGCAATCCTTTCAGAAGAACTTCATTACGATTATAACTACTTAAGTAACCTTTTTTCTGAGTCTGAAGGTGTATCCATTGAAAAATTCCTGATAAACCAGCGAATAGATCGTGTAAAAGAACTATTGGTTTATGATGAGCTTACCCTAAATGAAATCGCCTACAAGCTGGGTTATACCAGCACGGCACATCTGAGCAATCAATTCAAAAAGGTGACCGGGCTTACCCCATCCTACTTCAAAAAGATCAAAGAACAGAAAAAGATTTACTTCAACAATTTATGAGATCATAGAAAGATGTAACTTTTTCAGTAAAAGGTATAACACCTGTGGGTTTCTGCAGCAGTAGCTTTGCGGTGAACAAAATTCATTCACTAACTACTAAACGATTAAGTCATGAAAACTACAGGTAAAAAAGCGGCGCATAAGCCAAGCAGGAGCAGTTTATTTAAAGGAATCACCGGTTCACTTTTGGCATTAGCGCTTATGGTATTCAGCGCAATCCCGGCTTCTGCGCATTGCGATTCTTACGATGGTCCTGTCGTTAAGGACGCCATCACTGCATTAAAAACAAACGATGTCAACCTGGTACTCAAATGGATAAATGAAGATCAGGAACCCGAAATCACTTCCCTTTTTAAGAAAACAGTTAATCTGCAGGTTGGAGATGAGGAAGTATATGCCATTGTGGAAAAACATTTTCTCGAAACGCTCGTTCGCCTCCACAGAGAGACTGAAGGTGAAGCTTTTACCGGACT
Source organism: Chitinophagaceae bacterium (assembly GCA_004322015.1). GTDB lineage: Bacteria > Bacteroidota > Bacteroidia > Chitinophagales > Chitinophagaceae > FW021-bin31. The sequence goes on along the minus strand of SCQT01000005.1, from coordinate 12,631 downwards.
GAAACCTGCAGGTTCTGTTTCCCCGATTATAAAATTAGCTGATGAGTCATTAGAACTGCATGACCAGGATAAAGTCATATCAGCCTTAACTTCCGATATTGAAAGAGTGGTAAAAGAGCGGTTTGACCGTGCTATGGAATTATACAAAGTAAGAAACGAATCCGTGAAGCAGGGAAGAGAATTTGTAAAAGCATATGTCCAATACACGCATACACTGGAGGATATGCATTCAATATTGGAGGAAAACAACCACGGGAGCCATCAGAAACAGTAAACATCTCCGCAAAAAGCAAATGATTATACACAACTAAAAAAAATATTCGTATGAAAATCAGTAAAATCGAATTGGAAGAACTTACCTGTCCGAGTTGTATTAATAAAATTGAGCGTACGCTTTCCAAAAAGGAAGGCGTTCAGGAAGTCCGGGTGCTTTTTAATTCAAGTCAGGTAAAAGTCACTCATCAGGAGGACCTCATATCCGCGGATCAGCTTGTCAATTTGATAGAAAAATTGGGCTACCGGGTCAGCGGAGCCGTTCATTCCTCCTGATCAGGACAAGAGTTTCTTTTTACCACGTTGAACCCATTCAATTTTTTTATCATGAATAAGGCGCAAAGGAATATATTGATTATCATCTCGTCTATTCTGCTTCTCTTGGCTTTTATACTGCATCTTTCAGGCGTAAATGGTCCTTTAGAAGATAGCCTGCTAATAACCGCCACGATTATTTCAGGTTATCCTACAGTTAAAAAAGCCGTTTTGGCAACCCGCATGAAGGCATTCAGTATTGAGCTGTTGGTTACGATCGCCGTAACAGGGGCATTGATCATTGGTGAATATGTGGAATCGGCAGCCGTCACTTTTCTGTTTTTATTCGGTGCATATCTGGAAGCACATACATTAGAAAAAGCGCGGTCTTCTTTAAAAGTCCTGATGAAAATGTCGCCACAGACAGCTACGGTGATCAGGGCGGGCAAGCATGAAATTATTTCTGCTGAGGATATCCAAAAAGGAGATCGCGTAGTGATCCGTTCCGGTGAGAAAGTAGCTATAGATGGTACTATCGTTACGGGAGAAGCGCTGATCAATGAATCGTCCGTTACAGGTGAATCTATACCTGTGAGAAAGGCGAAAGGAGGTGAAGTGTTCAGTGGAACTATGCTGGAAACCGGCTATCTGGAAGTGATTGCTGAGAAAGTTGGTGAAGATACCACTTTTGCCAGGATCATAGATCTTGTGGAAGAAGCACAGGAATCCAAGGCTAAAACGCAGCAATTCCTGGAGCGTTTTGCTTCTTTTTATACGCCCGGTATTCTGGTTCTGTCGCTATTAGTCTGGATTTTCACACGAGACATTCACATGTCGCTGACTTTTCTGGTTATTGCCTGTCCGGGGGCATTAGTGATGTCGGCGCCGGTTTCCATGGTTGCCGGAATCGGGAATGGAGCCAGAAACGGGATTTTAATTAAAGGCGGGGATACAATGGAAAAGCTCGCTAAGGCAAGCGGAATGGTGTTTGACAAAACCGGAACGCTCACACAGGGAAAACCTACAGTGACGGCTATCCGTTCTTACGGAATAAATGAAAATGAATTATTATCATTGGCTGCAGAAGCAGAGTTAATGTCTGAACATCATCTGGGCCGTACTATTGTGGAGGAAGCGGAAGCGAGAGGATTGACAACGACTGCTTCATCAGGCAGGGTAGAAGTGCTGAAAGGACAGGGAATAAAGGCTATCATCCATAATACTACCTTATTAGTCGGGAATTTAAAATTGATGCTTGATGCTCAAATACCGGTCCGGCAGGAAGCAGGCAATTATGCAGTGCAACAGGAAAAGAATGGAAATACAGTGATCTGGGTGGGTGCATATGATCAAATACGGGGGATCATTTCCATAGCAGATCCAGTCCGCGCAGAAGCAAAAGAAGCATTAAATGAATTGAGGGCAAATGGTATCAGGCATTTGGTTATGCTCACAGGAGATAATCGTTATAATGGAGAAAAAGTGGGCCGGCAGCTTGCCATGAGTAAAGTATTTGCGGGATTGCTTCCTGAAGATAAAGTGAGCAAAATAAGGGTCTGCCGGCAGAAAGGTGAAAGGTTAGTCATGGTCGGCGATGGGGTCAACGATGCTCCGGCTATTGCCAGTGCCGATGTGGGCATAGCTATGGGCATAGCCGGAGCCGATGTAGCTTTGGAGACCGCCGATATTGTATTGATGTCAGACAAACTGGATAAACTGGCTTATGCATACAAGTTATCAAAAGCGACTGTACGCAACATGAAACAAAATATGTTCTTTTCAGTCGGAGTGGTTCTCTTTTTACTTCTGGGCGTGCTGACAAAAAACATTTTCCTGGCATCCGGTATGCTCATCCATGAATTGAGTGTGCTGGCGGTGATTCTAAATGCCATCCGGCTTGTCTATTTCCCGGAATCTCCATTTCAACCCGGACGCTGGATAAGGAATTTTTCAGCGTATGCGGGTACTATACTGCCGAAGGGTAAATGGCGGAAATATGAAATGAACTGAAAAGTGAGATTTTTGTGATGATATAGTTCGGGCTTACTCTTTTGCCCTGATCTTTATCACTCTCACTTTCCACTCTGCAGGTCCCTCTTTCAGATATTCCCATCTGAAAGGCTGTTTGCTCTCTGCTTCCATTTGGTAATAAAGGGGTTTAGGATCATGGTCGTTGATAAATTCAAAGGCTTCCCCGGGCTTTATATCGGCAAAAGCCCTGTAAAACATCTCATGCCGTTCTGAAGGAGGAAACGGACGCACATCAAATTCATTGACTACAGAAAAACCGTCATCCCCCAATCCGCTTTTTGCATTTTTAGTGAGATGGATCACGTATTCGCCGGGGCCCTGTTTTTTATATATCCAGGAATGCCGGCCTTCAAACTTCCTGATAAAGATGTGATGAATTTCTACCGGATCTTCCTTTGCAATAATTTCCATCGTAGTCCCTTCCTCCATCATTCCATAGCGATGGAAAATGATCTGCTTCCAATCGTTTTTATCGGCTTTTCTTAAATCCATCAGGGTGGCGATATCTGTGAATTCCCTGCCCTGAGAGGCTTCGGTGCGCGTTACCTTAACTTTCCACTCCCTTCCGCCCCGGTTCAGGTATTCCCAGCCGACTACATCTCCATATACTGACCGGAATTCATAATAGAGCGGTTTGGGGTCGTGGTCATTAATGAAGGTAAAGCTTTCATGAACGGGCAATTCTTTAAAGAGTTTCAGCAGCATTTTATGCCGTTCAATGGGAATGAATGTTCGTACGTCAAGCTCCCCAATAGTACCTGATTCGTTATTCATGGTTATTATATTAGCTATTTAAAGATATTTTTATCCTTTTTAAAAACGCTAAGATACATTAAAAAATGAAACCTGTCTTCGCCGGAATAGCTATGGTTATGACAAAATTCTTTTACACCTGTATGAAAATATTGCGTATCTTCCCTTTTTATTCAAAAAATAAATCTTTTGTTTATGGCAGTATTAAAAGTTATTGAGCTGTTGGCTAATTCCAACAAAGGCTGGGAAGATGCCGCTCAAAATGCAATCTCGCATGCTTCTAAAACAATCCGTAAGATCCGGTCAGTGAATGTACAAAACATGAGCCTTTCAGTGGGTGAAGACGGCAAAGTAAAAGATTACCGTTTGAATTTGAAGGTTACTTTCGAAGTGGACGGATAATTCATTTTTCCTCCTGAAAGACTATTAGGCTATTCTGAGGCCAGTTCGGTCTTATGTAACGGATTTTTAGTGTATTCCTCATATTCATGACGTTGGCGGATAATATCTATGCAGGTAAATACCGCTTGCCTGAAAGAGGATTCATCTGCTATTTTTTTACCCGCGATGTCAAATGCAGTGCCGTGATCCGGAGAAGTGCGGATGATGGGAAGACCTGCAGAATAATTTACGCCGTACCCGATTGCCAAAGATTTGAAAGGGATCAGTCCCTGGTCATGATACATGGCGAGGACAGCATCAAATTTCAGGTAATAACTGCGCGCAAAAAAGCCGTCGGCGCTGTAAGGGCCGAAACATAAAACACCGCTGTTCATCAGTTGCCCGACTGCAGGAATAATTATTTGCTGCTCTTCCCTGCCTATCAGCCCGCCATCACCGGCGTGCGGATTCAGACCAAGCACTGCTATCTTCGGTTTTTCTATGCCAAAGTCTTTGATCAGGCTTGCGTTTAAAGCCTGCACTTTACTGATGATGTTTTCCTGGGTCACAAACTGTGCGGCATCTTTCAGAGGGACATGTTCGCTCAATATGGCCACTCGCATATTTTGCGCCGTCATCAGCATCACCACTTCTTTTGCACCAAAGGCGTCTTTTAAGTATGGCGTATGACCCGTATAGTGAAAATCGCCGCCCTGGATATTATTCTTGCTGATAGGCGCTGTTACCAGCCCTTCAATCTGCTTGTCTTTCAGACATTGTACAGCCGTTGCCAATGAACGGGCGGCATATTTCCCGCCGGTTTCATTCATCACTCCGGGGGTTATAGCCACTTCTTCTTCCCAGCAATTGAATAAATTAACCTGCTTTTGAGTCAGCTTCTGAAAATTACGGATAGTCTGGTAATTAAAATGCCCTTCTCCCATTATTTTCCGGTAAAAATTAATGGTTTTGCCGGAGGCAAAAATCACCGGCGTACACATTTCCACAATACGGCTGTCGCTGAAAGTTTTAATAATTATTTCCGGCCCGATGCCGTTAATATCTCCAATGGTAATACCTATAACGGGGTGTGAATTAACAGATTCGCTCATGTTCCTGATTTTCAAAACGACAAATTTACAATTAATCGCCGTTTTAAGTGTTTATCATGGGAAATTTTGCAGGAGGATGGTATAAGTACCAATGGAAATAATAACTTTGCAGCCGCTAAAAAGCATGTACACACTTAAGAAATCGCTGGGACAACATTTTCTGCATGATGAAAATATATGCAGAAAAATAGTGAGTGCCCTGCCGGTTTCGGAAGGAATGCAGGTGCTGGAAGTTGGACCGGGAGGGGGAGCTATCACGAGATTGCTGAAAGATGTGAAAGGGATAAATTTTAAAGCAGTTGAAATAGACAGAGAGAAAATAAGCTATTTGAAAAGCCGTTTTCCCGATTTGGAAGGGAAATTAATGGAGGGAGATATTTTAAGAATAAAACCGCCTTTTGAAGGACAGTTTAGTATCATTGGAAATTTCCCCTACAATATCTCCTCCCAGATATTATTCCGGATATTGGAATGGAGAGCACAAGTCCCTTGTGTGATAGGGATGTTTCAAAAAGAGGTGGCACAGCGTATAGCGGCGGATCCCGGGAACAAAGCATACGGTATATTAAGTGTGCTGACGCAGGCCTATTATCATGTGGAATATTTGTTCGAGGTAAGTGAAAAATGTTTTACGCCTCCGCCCAGGGTGAAGTCGGCGGTTATTCGTTTCCGCCTTTTAGAAAAACCTCCGGATATTCAGGATGAAAAAAAGTTTTTTGCCTTAGTGAAAACGGCTTTTCATCAGAGAAGAAAAATATTACGCAATCCGTTAAAGCCCTTTTTCGCCAGGGAAATTTTAAACAAGGATATTTTCGGGAAACGCGCTGAAGCGTTAAGCGTACCGGAATTTATAGAATTATCAAATCAAATGTTATGACAGAAAATCTCAGGAAAGTATTGATTACTGCCAAAGTTCACCCCTATTTAGTGGATTATCTTACGGAGAAAGGTTACCAGGTTTTGTATAATCCTGCAATTACTTATGAAGAAGTGTATCAGAATATTCACGGATGCATCGGTTTAATCGTCACTACGCGTATAAAGGTTGACAGGGATATTATTGATAATGCGCCGCGCCTGCAATGGATCGGGCGTTTAGGTTCCGGTATGGAGATGATTGATGTAGCCTATGCCCGGCATAAAGGAATTCGCTGTGTCAGCAGTCCGGAAGGGAATTGTGATGCAGTTGGCGAACACGTGATTGCCACATTATTGTGTCTTTTCGGGAATATTGTAAAAAGTAATCTGCAACTGCGTGAAAACATCTGGGAAAGAGAAAAGAACAGGGGCTTTGAGCTGAAGGAAAAGACAGTCGGAATCATTGGTTACGGAAATACGGGCAGCGCGCTGGCTCAAAAGCTTCGTGGTTTTGAATGTACGATAATGGCTTACGATAAATACAGGACTGATTTCGGGACCGATTTTGTACAGGAAGTGCAAATGGAAGACATCTTTAAACATGCGGACATCATCAGCATTCATTTACCATTAACTGACGAAACAAACTATATGGTCAATGAAGACTTTTTAAGTTCTTTTGCCGGTCCTGTATATCTCGTGAATACTTCCCGTGGGAAGATAGTGGATACCGCCGCCTTGATTGAAAATCTTAAATCAGGTCATGTAGCCGGCGCCTGCCTGGACGTACTGGAGAATGAACATCTGGATACTATGGATGAGACCGAACGCGCCAGGTTTGACTTTCTGCTGCATTCTGATCATGTGCTGCTGACCCCGCACATTGCAGGATATACGCATGAAGCGGCTTATAAAACTGCCCATATTGTCTTGAAAAAGTTGGGTATCTGAGATGATTTACTGATATATTTTGTCAATAATATCATGATACTTCTCAAGTATGACTTTCCTTTTCAATTTAAGCGTAGGGGTTAATTCTCCGCTTTCAATAGTCCATTCGGCAGGGAGCAGTTCAAATTTCTTGATTTGCTCCACGTGATTGAAGAGTTGGTTGAATTTGTCCACTTCTTTCCTGATCAGGCTGAGCACTTCCGGCTTTTGAATCATTTCTTCGGGTGTGCCATTAGTGATTGATTGTTGTTTCAGCCAGTCGCTCAGGTGATTGAAATTGGGCACTATAAGTCCGGAGGTAAATTTCCGCTCGTCTCCAATGACCATGATTTGTTCAATGAAAGGCGATTCTTTCATTTTAGTCTCAATGGGTAAGGGAGCTACATATTTCCCACCCGATGTTTTAAATAATTCTTTTTTCCGGTCGGTTATTTTAAGGAATTTGCCGTCAATTAATTCGCCGATATCTCCGGTATGGAACCAGCCATCCTGAACGGCCTCTTTAGTTAAATCGGGACGTTTATAGTAACCCATCATCACATTAGGCCCTTTACAAAGGATTTCCCCATCTTCAGCGATCTTTACTGAGACGCCGTCAATCACCGGACCTACGGTACCGAACATACGGTCTTTCATTTCCATCCTGTTCACGCTAATGACGGGGGAAGTTTCAGTCAATCCGTATCCTTCCAGGATATTTACGCCGGCAGCGGTAAATAATTTTAATAATCTCAACTGGCAGGCGGCGGAACCGGTTACGATAGCCTGCACTTTTCCGCCTAAGGCCTCCCTCCATTTACTGAAAACCAGTTTGTTGGCGATCCTTAACTGAAAGCGGTACCACCCTCCCAGATCCTTATTGATCTCGAAACGTTCGCCGAGAGCCATAGACCAGAAGAATAATTTCTTTTTAATACCCGAAAGCTCTAATCCTTTAGTTAATATCCGTTCATATACTTTTTCAAGTAAACGGGGAACAGTGGTAAATATATACGGCTTTACCTCACGCAGATTTTCTCCGATGGTATCCATGTTTTCCGCATAATAAACGGACACGCCTGCATAGATGTAAAGATAATTAAGCATTCTTTCATACACATGATTAAGCGGCAGGAAGCTTAATGTTTTACCCTCCTTATCAATGGGTAAAATGGGATAACTTGCCAGTACATTGCTCATGATATTATGATGACTCAGCATCACTCCCTTGGGAACTCCCGTGGTGCCGGAAGTATAAATAATGGTTGCCAGATGCCCGGGCTTGATGGCATTCTTTATTTGAGTAATGGTTGCTTTTTCTCCGGTACCGGGTACTGCCAATAATCCGGTCCAGTGGTTGGCGCCTTCTATTTTTTCAAAAGTAAAAATATCTTTGAGAGAAGGGGTTTCATTTTTTATGGAGCATACTTTATCATACAGGGGCTTGTCGCTGACAAATATCAGTTTCACGGCGGCATCATTCAAAATAAATTTAAGTTCTAGAGAATTGATGGTAGGGTAAATGGGCGTTAACACCGCGCCTATTTGCTGGCATGCCTGATCTACGATGATCCATTCGGGCCTGTTGTTGGAGATAATGGCTATTTTATCCTGACCTTCGGGTGAAAGGTCGTTCCCGCTAATGCCGTAGCGTAATAATCCGGCGGCTAATTTTTCAACCTGATGCACGACCTCCCCGGTAGAATAAGTTCTCCATACTCCCTGTTCTTTGGCGGCCAGCATATCCGGCTTGGCATAATGAGTGAGCTGGTATTCGGGTAAATCAAAAAGCCTGGCAGGTTTTTCCATATTGAAGCGTAAGATAAAAGATAAAAGCCAATGGGCAAAATTTAAGTATCCGGCTAATTTTATCATTCGCTTTATTAAGCTGATATGATTAAATTTGCGGCTTTTAAGGCAATTTTCCCTGCCGGTTAGCAAAGTCAGACATGTTAAAAAGATTATTTAGAAATAACCCTGATATGGCCGAAATGTCCTTTTTCGACCATTTGGAGGAATTACGATGGCATATTGTGCGTTCTCTGGCGGCTGCATTGATCGGCGGCATCGTTGTTTTTATCAATATCCATTTTGTTTATGACGGCATTATCATGGCGCCTACGCGTCATACTTTTATTACTTACCGGGTTTTTTGCCATTTGGGGCATCTTCTTCATTTAGGCGACAGGCTTTGCCTGCCGGATGTTCCCCTGGAGTTCCAAAGCACTAAGCTCTCCGGGCAATTTATGCAGGCCATCAGTTCCTCTTTTATTATAGGACTTATTGTAGCCGCACCTTATATTTTATGGGAATTCTGGCGTTTTATTAAGCCGGCCCTTAAGACCAATGAGCTCGTATATACCCGTGGCATTATTTTTTGGGTTTCGCTGCTTTTCTTTTCGGGTATTTCATTCGGATATTTTGTAATAGCTCCTTATACGGTCAATTTTTTCGGCGGCTATCAAATGTCTAAATCCATTCACAACATCATTACCATACAAAGTTACCTGAGCACTTTATCCCAGGTCATTGTCGGTTGCGGTATTTTGTTCCAAATGCCGATGATCTCTTATTTTTTGGCAAAGGCGGACATTGTTTCCCCGCAATTCCTGAAGAAATACCGCAGGCATGCTTTTTTCATTATTCTGGTAGTGGCCTCCTTTATTGCACCTCCTGATGTAGCAGGGCAGATCCTGGTGACGCTTCCACTATACCTCTTGTTTGAGTTAAGCATTGTGATTGCCAAACGTGTTCAGAAACAGAAAAAGAGAGAAGAAGCGGCAGAATGGTCATAGAAAAATCAGCATATCAACCGATAGGCATCTTTGATTCCGGATATGGAGGATTAACGGTATTCAGGGCCATCGTAGAAGAATTACCTCCATATGACTATCTGTACTTAGGTGATAATGCACGCACTCCTTATGGAAACCGGTCATTTGAAACGGTCTATCATTATACCCTGCAATGTGTACGATACTTATTTCAGCGAGGCTGCCGGCTGGTGATCCTCGCATGTAACACCGCTTCTGCCAAGGCATTACGCGGTATCCAGCAACGGGATCTGCCGGAGATAGATCCTGCCAGGAGGGTGTTGGGCGTGATCAGACCTTCCGCAGAGGTGATAGGACAATACACACAAACCGGAAGCGCGGGTATTCTTGCCACAAACGGTACGGTAGCTTCTCAATCCTATCCCATTGAAACAGGCCACTTTTATCCTGATTTAAAAGTATATCAACAGGCTTGCCCCATGTGGGTTCCTTTAGTGGAAAACCATGAATTCGATAAGCCGGGGGCAGATTATTTTATCCGGGAAAACCTGGCTCAGCTATTTGCACAATCTTCCGAAATAGATACGATTTTATTAGGCTGCACCCATTATCCTTTACTGATGGACAAGATACGGCAATATGCACCTGCCGGATGTACCATCCTGTCGCAGGGAGAAATTGTGGCTAAAAGCCTGGCAGATTATCTTCACCGGCATCCTGAAATGGAAAGAAACTGCAGTAAGAACGGGAGCAGAACTTTCCTGACCACAGATGACAGCGCTTTATTTGACCGGCAGGCGAAAATCTTTTTGGGGAATCCTGTGATCTCCGCGCAGGTGGACCTTTAATACGCAAATCCGATACCTTTTACCGTTATTTTGAAGGGCAAAAATAAATGTGCTTGGCTTTTCCCTTTCTTTTATTACTTTTGCCCTCCATTTTCAAAAATCTGTGACTGATGAAACGTACATTTCAACCTCATAACCGCCGGAAGAAATCGGTGCATGGCTTCAGAAAAAGAATGCAGACTGCCAATGGCCGCAAAGTGCTGGCAAGTCGCCGGGCTAAAGGCCGTTATAAGCTGACGGTTTCCGACGACAAAAAGCTGAAATAAAGCCATCAGGTTTTTTACCTGCTAAAATCCGGTATTATTACTGCGATCCGCCATACTTTCACCAAGGCTGAACGCCTCAAAAGCAGGAAATCCATTCAAACGCTTTTCCGGGAGGGAAAGGTGTTTACCATTTCACCTTACAAGGTCTTTTATAAAACGGCAGAAGACATGGGAAATGCTTTTCCGCTGCAGGCAGGTTTTGGCGTTTCCTCCCGAACTTTCTCTAAGGCAGCGGACAGGAACCGGATCAAAAGGTTGGGAAGGGAAGCCTGGCGTTTGCAAAAACATGATCTTTATCTTACTCTGAAAGAGAACAACCGCTATATCCACTTGTTTTTTGTCTATACATCACGGGAGATATTGACTTATCAGGAAATATCTGATAAAATGAACCTGATCGTCAAAAGGCTGCGGAAAGAGCTGGCTGGTTGATTTTCCCTATCTTTGTTTTCAATGATTATTCCAGATCAGATGTTTTCATATATATATTAGTGTTAAATCAACTTTAAAATGAGGCGTGAAAATTATCCCACAGAGCCCAGGGAATGTACAGAGAAAAGTCTTAGTGCACCTTGTGTATTCTTAGTGGGAAATACAACACGTTATTTTTGACATGACAGCAGTTGACCGGCGATGAAATGGATTGTTAAAATATTGGCTTACCCTTTTATTTTCCTAATAAAAATATACCAATGGACGTTGTCTCCATGGCTGGGAAGGCAATGCCGCTATACGCCCACCTGTTCCAATTACGGAATAGAAGCGCTGAAGAAATACGGACTTTTCAAAGGGGGATACCTGACTGTCCGGCGGGTATTATCCTGTCACCCCTGGGGTGGCCATGGATATGATCCGGTGCCATGAAAAAAAAGTATTCAGTAATCGGTAATCGGTATTCAGTGGTAAATGTCTTAGTTATTAAATAACTTTACTATCTTATAGTTTAATATCATGGATATAAAGAAAAAGCGGCGTTTGAAGATCATTATTGCTGCAGCTATTTTGACATGTTTCGCCCTGGCCTTCCGTGCAAGCGATAAATACTTTGAGATAGCCAAGAGTTTGGATATTATGGCTTCGGCTTATCGCGATTTGAATGATTACTATGTGGACAGTGTGAATCCTTCCAAACTTATGCAGGCAGGTATGGAAGCCATGGCACAGAGCCTGGATCCCTATACCTGGTATTTTTCCAAAGATGAGCTCAGTGACCTGAGTTTTGAAACTACGGGGAAATATGGGGGAGTGGGTATATCCATTCAAAAGTCCAACGATTCCATCGTGATCAGTGATGTCATTGAAAACGCTCCTTTCGCAAGAGCAGGCATCCATACCGGTGATGTGATTCTTTCTTTAGATGATACTCCGGTTAATAAATTGTCTATGGATCAAATAGCGGGTTTGCTCAAAGGCGATCCCGGAACTACATTGAATACTCAGATCCTTCATGCAGGCGGAGATAAAGTAACGGATTATAAAATCACCAGGCAGGAGATTGATATTCCGGCAGTGTCTTATTCCGGACTTGCGGCTCCGGGAATAGGTTATATCAGGATCGGCCAGTTTACCGAAGGTACCGCCGAGGAGGTGAAGTCTGCTTTTCTTGAAATAAAAAAGGAACATCCGGAATTGAAAGGACTGATCATTGATCTCAGGGGAAATCCGGGCGGACTGATGATAGAGGCATTAAAGACTGCCAACTTATTTCTTCCGCAGGGAGATACTATTATGAGTACCCGCGGAAGGCTTCCTGAATGGGATCATGTATATACTGCCGGATCCAAGCCGTTGGATGCTCAGATCCCGATCGCAGTATTGGTCAATGGCGGCTCGGCATCTGCTTCGGAAATTGTGGCAGGCGCCATCCAGGATCTTGACCGGGGTGTGATCATAGGGAGGCGTTCTTTCGGGAAAGGATTGGTGCAAACGACACGCGACCTGCCTTATGATACGAAGATTAAATTTACGGTGGCCAAATATTATACGCCCAGCGGCAGATGTATCCAGGCGATTAATTATTCGCAGGACAATAATGAGGGCTATGTTTCCCTGATTCCCGATTCACTGAGAAAAGATTTCCATACAAAGGACGGCAGGGTTGTGAGAAGCGCCGGCGGGATCATGCCGGATAAAGTGGTGTCCAAAGATTC
>SCQT01000004.1 GCA_004322015.1 Chitinophagaceae bacterium | reverse complement strand
AAGCATCGGCAAGCGCATAATAGAATGGAAGATCTTCCCGCGTATAATGTCCCAATGTTAAAGGCATGCCGGCATACGCTTTATTCCCTGATCGTTTTGCTTCCAGCCAATGATCATAATTTCCGCCGTTGCGCGCATCCACCTGTGTAGTCCATGAGTGTGGCAACGAACTCATCCAGGTAGCCCTGGTGTCTTTAATATTTAAGCGAAAAGGGGTGTACGTTTCTCCTTTTTGATTGGATTGCAGCCAGACTAAGTTTTTATTCGGCAGGCGAATGGCCCGCGGATCATTATAACCGCGGACTCCCTGCAAGGTGCCAAACAAATGATCGAAAGAGCGGTTTTCCTGCATCAGCAGTACGATATGCTCTGCATCATAAAAGGTTGTGCCGGGGTCGGGGTTGATAGCCAGCGCTCTTTTTACCGAAGGGGGTAGTGTATATAACATGCCGGCACCCCCCGCCAATAAGGATGCATTTTTAATAAAATTTCTGCGTGAATTTTGCATGTGGTAAAGATAGAAAAAACGCCGCTTTTTGAATGGGGATAAAAGTAATCCTGTGGTATCGGGAAGAAGAATAACCTGTCATTTTATTTCCTGAAAAAGCAAGGTGTGATTTCCTTTGAGCTTGTGCAGCTTATCAGCCAGCAAAATACGATTCAAAGATTTCCCCCAGGAATGTTGCAAGGCAGGATCGGTAAGCGCTTTATTCTCAATTTTTACATTAAAATGTTTTGGGTCAAACTGAATGGATATACCGTTGCCGTTTTCATCATTTAATATAATATGAGTACCCTTCACTTGTATATTTTGAACCGGTGTGATCAGTGACAAAGTGAATGCTGTGTCGTATTTCTCCAATTCATATTTTTCATGAAGTACTACTTCATTCCCTCTAAAATCCAGGAAGCGGATCCATGACTTTACTCCCGCTTCTTTGGGATAGGCTCCGGCAATATTCATGGATAATTCAGTTTCATTTTTCTGATTGGAAAAATGCACATCACCGGCCCGGTATTGTAATCCTTCATGCTGCATCGTGCCGTTAATAGAAGGAAGATTATGCCACGCGGATTGCATGGTAAAGATCTTATAACGGTCTTTACTGAATGTTTCCCGCGTATAAGTTCCTACGCCGATATCAATAATTTTGGGTTGTCCGTTTACATAGATAATAAAATTTCCCACATCATTATGATTATGGCTTTCCCCGTTTGTTCCGCCTTTTGCCGCCATAAATAACCCTTCAGCAGTACCGGCTTTACTGCGGACTGTGAGCACCTGTAAATCAGGGAACCATGCCAGTTTCATGAGCGGTTCATTCGGTCTGATATTTTTTATTTCCGGATAAATCTGAAGATAATCAATAAAAGATGGCAGGTTGTTTTTATCACGTAGAAACTTGTTAGCTGCGTTTCCTTCCTGCTGTGCAAAATAAGCGGCAAATTGCTTCATGGTATCGTCTTCGCAGGCTTCACCAAATTTGAATATAGATGAAATGGAAGGAGTCAGATAGGGATGGGCGTCGGCAAAATCCACAAAACTGTTTTTATCAATATTCATTTTGTAGATATACCTCCCAATATTACAAATGAGCGGACGGTCTGTAATATTTATTTTCCCATTAGTAGAGCCTCTTAATAATTCCAGATAAGTAATCAGCTCCCCTCCGGCGTGGCTCCAGTAGGCGGGGCCCTCATCACAGCCTCCATCGCCAGGATATTGATTAATGAAAAAGTCCACACTTTGCATGGTCCTGTATACCGTGGAATCTATCCGGTCCTTATCCGTTTCTGTGAGCAAAGAAGTAAGCAATACATTTTGATTGACCCACGGATTCCAGTTATTCACGCGCTGACCGTGAAATCCCATCCACCAGAAATCATCTCTCTGAAGATAAGGTGAGATCACGCGTCTTTCCAATTCATAACGAATCCTTTGGGGAAGAACCGGGGTGACGTTGCCTAACCGGTCTTTTAATAAAAAGTAAGTCCACGATATTAAAGCAGTAGTCATGCCATCCCCTAAATCAACGATATTTTCACCCGGATCAGGGAGGGCTGTATAATGATGCTGCAGGCTGAGATGAGCAGGCAATGCCCAGGTGCTTTCTTCACAGGTTGCCCAAATGCCGTTAATAATTTGAGGAATAAAGCGCCCTTTATTTTCTGTTAATTCAGCTATGACTAATGCACTGAGCACCGCACGCCTTTTCCCTAATGAATTTTCATAATCTGAACGATTACCATTTTCGGCGAATTCTAAGAATTGTGTGGCAGGCAAAGCAGGCCAATCGTAGTGAAGATACTTTTCGCCGTTTTCAATCAGTTTTTGTTTGATATCTGAGGGTAATTCCTGTATATCATTAAGTATGGATTTTTTTAAATCTGATCGCCATTGATCAATTCCGTTCAGATCGGTAGCAAGTTGAGCAAAGGAAGCACTTCCGCTAAGCCAGTTACGCTGGGCGAAAGAAGAGTGTGAAGTCAAAAGTAGAGTAAAAATAACCAGAAGATAACTGAGTGCTTTTGTTTTCATTTTGAAGTTAGGTTGAGGATTGTGTAAATAAAATATTACTTTCTTTGTTTTCAAATTGATTTTATTCCTGTTTAGTAAGTATTTCAGCATTTTATTCCGAATCTTTTTGGATTAATAATACCCGCCTATTAATATCTCCGATTTTCAAATTATGGTACCCGCTGATATACCCTCACATAATCAATCAAATAACTTTGCGGCAGCACGCTGTCCGCCACCGGTCCGCCCCAGGCTCCGCCTAATGCCAGGTTAATTAATAGATAGAAGGGCTTTCGGAAGGGATTATCTCCGTTCAGAGTCGCGTCGTTTACGGGAAAAGTCTGATAGACGGTGCTGTCAAAAGATATTTTCATTTTTGTGCTGTCCCATTCCAATCCATACACATGAAAATCATTATAGGCCTGCATGGTCTCTGTTTTAGTTCCATTAGAAGCCGGCCCGTTTGCGGAAGGGTAATGCATGGTCCCATAAATATGACTGGAATCTCTTCCGATAAATTCCATAATGTCTGTTTCGCCGCAGGCAGGCCATCCTACCTGAAGACGGTCTGCTCCCATCATCCAGATGGCAGGCCAAATACCCTGTCCGTGCGGTATCTTTGCTCTTACTTCAATCTTGCCATATTTCCAGGATTCCTTTCCTGATGTAACAAGACATGCAGAAGTATAATGGGCCAATGAATCCCGGGTTACCCAGTTAGTGCTTTCTCTTTTGTAAAACTTATTCGGATAATCTTCTTTGATGGCTTTTATCTCAAGATATCCGTCGTGTACCCATGCGTTTTGAGGACGCTCATAGGTATAATACTGACTCTCATGATTTCTTATAAAGCCTTCTTCATAGGTCCATTTGGTACTGTCGGGTAATCCGGTATAATTAAATTCATCACTCCAGACTAATTTATATTCAGATGCAGGATTGGTAATTTGCTGCCGGCTCCTCGCACAGGAGCATAATAATAAAAGACCCGGGATCAGATAATTAATTACCGATAATTTCATGCTATTTATGATTTATTCAATATCCATTCACAATGGTCTGTGTAATCCTTATTCCCTGATTTTGCTTTGACCAAAATTTTATTAACACCCGGTTGCAACTGAACGTTGTCCCATATCACTCTTTTCAGATCGTCTGTCTTTTTAACACCCATGGATATTCCGTTGACAAATAATTCCGCTTTACCTAAATTGGTATATACTTTTATAGAGGTTACCGGGTTCTTTCTTTCTGTAAATCTCCTTTCAGTAATGTAAATAATGGGTGCAGGGTTCCAATTCGCCTTGTAAAAATAATAAGCATCTTTCTTAACCTTACGATCATAGGTGATTAATCCTTTGTCATTTATCCCCCTGCTGAACCCTTCGTTACGGATAGCCGAACCGAAATCTGTCAGACACCAGATAAATTTTGCCCAGATGTAGGGGCGCACTTTTAAGATTGCCCAACTCTGTTCGTGAAATTTGGTTTGCCATTCTTCCGGATGAAATTTCCCCGATGGAGTAACTGATTCTGGTTTTTCTGCATGCTGATAAATGCTGGCGCCGGCCCCGTATTCACTTAATGCGAAAGGTTTACCGGGTTTTTCTGCATGGGTTTTATCTGCCCATGATGCCAAATCCGCAAGTTTACCGCCATACCAGCCAAAATAGCGGTTGTAAGCGATCAGATCGGATACCTGATTTAAGGCAGGTAGCTGGATATCTGTGGCAATTGTGGTAGGTCTGGTGTTATCTTCACCGTGGGCAATGGAATCTAATTCTTTGATAAAAGGAACGGGATCATCCCCATCTACATGAATCTCGTTTTCCAGTCCCCAAAACATGATAGCGGGGTGATTATAGTGCTGACGGATCATTTCTACCAGCATGTTTCTTAAATGGGATTTGAATGGCTTATCATCCGTAAATCCGCCTACAAAAGGAATTTCTGTCCAGACCACTATACCATATTTATCACAAAGATCGTACATGGGATTTCCATGGGGATAATGCGTAAAACGTAATGCATTGGCGCCCATTCCTCTGATCAGCGCCACATCCGTATCGTAATCGGCCTGGCGATAAGCGGAAGCTATCCCTGCTTTATCTTCATGAAAACCGAATCCATGAAGATCCAAATATTTACCATTCAGAAAAAATCCGCTGTCAGCGCTGACCCTGAAATAACGCAGGCCGAGCGGTTGTGTCACTTCATCTATTACCTGATCGTTCCGCAATAATTCCACTTTGGCGGAATACATATAAGGATCAGCTACTCCATTCCATAAATGCGGATGATGAATAATAATTTCCTGCCGTGTCATACTATCCGGTTCATTTACTTTCATTGTCCCGGTAAGAACTATTTTATTAGTACTGTCAAAAACAGTTGTCCTGACTGAAAGATTCTTCCGGGGTTCCTGAATTGACAGGACTGTTTTTACTTCCACATTCGCTGACTGACCAGTTACTTTTTTCTGGATAAGAAATACGCCGGCTGAAGCATAATCCGCCGGGGAAATGCAATCGGGTTGTGTGATGATCAAAGAAACCGGGCGATGTAATCCGCCATATACATTGAAATCTCCCCGCAGAGGCGCTACATCCGGATTATAAGCATTGCTCACCTCCACTCTGATGGTGTTTTCAGCATTAAGTTTTAAATAGCCGGTAATCTCAATACAAAATGCTGTATAGCCGCCGTCATGTTTCCCCGCTAATTTATTATTGAGAAAAACATACGCTACGGAATTAGCCCCATAGAAGTAAAGAAAAATACGTTTCCCTTCCAATGAATTCCCTGCAAAAAATGTTTTTTCGTAAATACCGGTAGTCCGCAGATAGTTCATTTTTCCATCCAACGCATCCTGTGCATCCCAGATATGAGGAAGATCAACGATCTGTTGATGATCTCTTCTTGAGTCAAACAAGAAATGGAAGTGCCATTGCTGATCCAATGGGATGATCATTCTGGAAGCATTAGCCTCAATAACCGGCTGATCATTTTGAGCATAAGTTTTTGACAAAATCAGCAGGCAAAGGACCAAGAGCAGAGGGATTTTTTTCATTATGGAAAGTTTTTATTTCGACAGCTGCAAATTTATAAAAAGCAACTCTCCAATCAATTTAATAAATAACACTTCCCCTTCAAACATCTGTCAATCCTGATGAATAAGAACGGGGACACAATTGCCATAAGATCTTTCAGATTTGTACGACATACAGGCCGGACTTCACTTTTCTTTTATTGCAATTAGGTGGAGGTGTGGTAACCTTTTTGCACAGGATGCATAGCTTACTTCCTACATTTCCCCTGTGCATCCACTACTGCCACAGCCACCATGTTGACAATCTGACGAACCGTACTGCCTAATTGCAGAATGTGCACCGGCTTTTTCAATCCCATCAGGATAGGACCTATTGTATCAAAGCCTGCCACTTCCATCAATAGATTATAAGCAATGTTCCCTGAAGATAAGTTAGGGAAAATAAGTGTATTGACTCCCCCCTGAACCAGGTCGCTGAAGGGGTAATTGTCTTTTAATATTTCTGTATTGAATGCTAATGAAGCCTGAATTTCCCCGTCAATGATAAGATTGGGATTCTTTTGTCTTACAATTTGGACCGCATCTCTCACCATGGTAGCTTCGGGGGTAGGGCTGGAGCCAAAGTTGGAATAAGATAGCATGGCTATACGCGGCGTAATATTAAATTGTTGAACTTCCCTGGCTGTCAGCAGCGTGATATCAGCCAATTCCTCGGTACCGGGATTAAAGTTCACCGTGGTATCCGCCAGAAATAACGGACCTTGTTTCGTAAGAGTGATATACATGCCCGCTACCCTTTTTACACCAGGTTCCATGCCTATGATCTGTAAAGCGGGACGGATAGTATCCGGATATTTTCTTGTCAGCCCCGAAATAAGCGTATCTGCTTCCCCCGTTTCTACCAGCATACATCCGAAAAAATTCCGATCACGCATGATCTTTTGTGCTTCATATAAATTATATCCCCGGCGTTTCCTTTTTTCAAAGAATAAGGCGCCAAATTTTTTCCTTCTGTCATGCATGGCATCGCTTCGGGGATCCATGATCTCCACATCATTCAGCTCAATGCTGTTTTCTTCTAACAGTTGCTTTATTTTTCTTTCTTCGCCTAATAAAATAGGGATGGCGATACCTTCATCCTTTGCTACCTGTGCTGCTTTCAGTACTTTTAAGTTATCGGCTTCGGCAAAAACTACTTTTCTGGGATCTTTTCTGGCTTTAGTTCCGATCACCCGTATCAGGTGATTATCTAATCCCAGGCGATTATCTAATTCCTGTGTATAGGCGTCCCAGTTCGTAACAGGTTTTTGTGCCACGCCGCTTTCCATGGCGGCTTTGGCCACTGCAGGGGCTACAGTACTCAGTAACCGTGGATCCAGGGGCTTGGGGATAATATAGTGCGGACCAAAGACGATCGTTTTTTCTCCATAAGCTAAGTTTACCAGGTCAGGTACCGGCAGTTTGGCAAGAGATGCCAATGCACGCACCGCCGCTAATTTCATCTCTTCATTAATGCTCGTGGCCCGCACATCCAGGGCGCCACGAAAAATATAGGGGAACCCCAACACATTGTTCACCTGGTTGGGAAAATCAGTCCGTCCTGTAGCCATAATTGCATCCGGACGCACCGCCATGGCATCGTCATAAGCGATTTCGGGATCAGGATTGGCCATCGCGAAGATGATGGGTTTCTTTGCCATATGTTTAACCATATCAGGCGTGACTATGTTTCCGGTGCTTAATCCGATAAAAATGTCAGCGCCTTTCATCGCTTCTCCCATGGTTTTGATCTTCGTATTTCTCGCAAAGGGTTGTTTTAAAGGATCGAGGTCCTTCCTTTCTGTGTTAATGATTCCTTCTCTGTCAAACATTAAAATATTCTCAGTGGAAGCGCCTAATGAAATATATAATCTTACGCATGACATGGCTGCAGCGCCCGCTCCGCTGACTACAAAACGCACCTTCTCAATTTTTTTTCCGACCAGTTCCAGTGCATTCAGCAGAGCTGCGGCGGAAATGATAGCCGTTCCATGCTGATCGTCATGCATTACCGGTATATTCAGCTCTTTCTTCAACTTTTCCTCGATGGCAAAACATTCAGGGCTTTTAATATCTTCCAGGTTAATTCCGCCAAAGGTGGGTTCCAGCGCTTTCACCACTTTTACGAAATCATCTACTTCTCTTACATTTAATTCCAGATCGAATACATCTATATCAGCGAATATTTTAAACAACACACCTTTTCCTTCCATCACCGGTTTACCTGCTTCCGGTCCTATATTTCCCAAACCCAGTACCGCCGTACCATTGGTAACCACAGCCACTAAATTTCCTTTGGCAGTATATTTATACACCTCTTCCGGATTTTCATGAATAGCCTTACAAGGCTCTGCCACACCCGGAGAATAAGCTAAAGACAGATCCCATTGTGATTTGGTATTTTTGGTGGTCACCACTTCTATCTTGCCCGGTCTTCCTTTTGAGTGATAATCAAGCGCATCCTGTGGATTTATTTTCCTAGCCATAAAAAATCTTTTAATGGATACCGCAATTTACAATTCTTTGCTGACCCCGTTATTATTCTCCTGCATCATTATCTAATATTTTGTTTAATAAGTCAGATATTTCCTCTGCTTTATTTACGACCATCAGATGTGTACCCCGTTGAATAATATAATCGGCCCTGACGAACAGGGAGGGAAGCATGTGGTCATGATTGCCGTGTATGTGAACGGTATTCCCGGGTATAAACATGTTTTTCCAATGAGCTACACGGTGCCAGGACCATCTGAATAATGTCTCGTCCGTATCGTGAATGATCTCATTCAATAAATCCTTATCAGCTTTGCAGGTGGTGCCAAAGAGCCATCCTCCGAATAGTAATCCCAAACGAACTAATAACTTATAGGATAACCACCTGTGTCCCTGGAAGATTTTCAATAACCGGAAGTAAGGCGGGATTTCTTTTTTTGTTTTAGCACTGGAGATTAGAATTATTCTTTTAGTTGGAATGAGCTTGCTGATTTCAATAGCCATCATCCCGCCCATGGACATTCCAATGATAATGAGTTTTTTCCCGGGGATCTGATCTGACAACCGGTCAGCATAACTCTCCCAACTTTCGTCTTTTAAAGGTGTGATCCATCTCACAAAATGCGGTATGACATTCGGCAAACGGAGATATTGGAAAAGCCGTTGATCGGCGCCTAATCCACTGATGAAATAAATATCCTGCATGAATATAAAATGCCCGATGAAGGTAAAGAAATTTTATTAAATAAAAGAGGCGATGTGTCCGATACATCGCCTCTTCTCAGATGATCCATGAAGGGATCAAACGTTATCTTCTGAAACCTGGTCGTCTGATGATTCAGTCTTTGGTTTCTCTTTTGCTTCATTGACTGTTGTTTCTTTTGTCTCAGATTTCTTTTCAGCAGCCTCGTTTTTAGCTTCCTGCATTTTTTGCTTAATTTCAGCAAGAACTCCCAAATCGCCCAGTGTTGTTTTTTCTATTTTGGACTGAATATTCTTCACTGCTTTTTTGGTTCTTTCTGCTGCGGCATATTTTTCTCTGTTGGCAGTATGCTTTTCATCCTCTATTTTCTGTTCCCAGGTGCGTGTATGCGACACAACGATCCGCTTGTCATTACGGTCGAATTCCATCACGATGACATCTATCACATCATCCACATTCAGCGGCTTTTCATCTTCAGTCCTCAGATAACGGATGGGGGCAAAGGCTTCCACGCCGTATTGCAATTGCACCGTGGCGCCTTTATCGTCTTTACGGATGATGGTTCCCTGGTGCGGCGAGCCGATCGGGAATATGGATTCAAAGGTATTCCACGGATCTTCCTCAATTTGCTTGTGGCCCAGTGATAACTTGCGGTTCTCTTTATCAATATTCAGAATAACCACTTCGATGTTCTCACCTGTCTTGGTATATTCGCCCGGATGATTGAAACGCTTGGTCCAGCTCAAATCTGAGATATGGATCATACCGCCGATACCGGTTTCCAGTTCCACGAAAACACCATAAGGGGTGATATTTTTTACCACTCCTGTATGACGGCTGTCCACCGGATATTTTTCTTCAATAGAATCCCAGGGATCAGGTGTCAGTTGCTTAATGGAAAGGCTCATCTTCCGCTCTTCCTTGTTCAGCGTGACGACCTTAGCTTCATACTCTTTGCCCATTTCAAAGAATTCCTTGGCATTTACCGGATTGGAAGCCCACGAGATCTCGGACACGTGTACAAGTCCTTCGGCACCCGGAACGATTTCCAGGAATGCCCCGTAATCTTCAATATTGACAACCTTTCCCTTCACTATAGAACCTTCTACAATGCTTTCGGGCAGAGTATCCCAGGGATGAGGAGTCAATTGTTTGAGTCCTAAACTGATCCGTTTCTTCTCATCATCGAAGTCAAGCACCACCACATTGATCTGCTGATCTAATTTCAGCACTTCACTCGGATGATTGATACGTCCCCAGCTAATATCGGTAATATAGAGCAAGCCATCTACTCCGCCGAGGTCAATGAAGGCGCCAAAGTCAGTGATGTTCTTAATGGTTCCTTCCAGCACCTGGCCTTTTTCCAGTTTACCTATAATATCGGCACGTTGTTGTTCAATGTCGCTTTCGATCAGCGCTTTATGTGAAACCACGGCATTGCGGATAGCTTCATTGATCTTCACTACCTTGAATTCCATGGTTTTACCTACAAACTGATCATAGTCTGTAACAGGTTTTACGTCTATTTGTGAACCGGGCAGGAAGGTTTCCAAACCGTTAATGTCCACTATCAATCCGCCCTTGGTTTTACTGATTACACTTCCGGTGATGATTTCGCCGGATTTATAAGCATCCACAATCTGCTCCCAGGAATGGAGCATGCGTGCCTGGCGGCGGCTGAGATGTAATTGGCCATTCCGGTCCTCTTTTTCCACTACTAAAACAGTCACATCGTCTCCCAATTTAATGCCTTGCGTATCCCGGAATTCGTTCAGAGAGACTAACCCGTCCGATTTGAATCCGATGTTGATAACCGCATCTGTTTTGGTAAGTCCTACCACTTGGCCGGTGATCAGTTGACCTTCCTCGATATCTTTGAAGGTGTTATCATAAATTTTTTCATATTTCTCTTTATCTGCACCCGAATAGACGGATACATTGCGCTTATCCACCGTCCAGTCGAAGTCGTCATGAGCAGATTCCTTTACGGGCGCCGGTTCCTGAGCAGGAGCCGCTGAGGGGGCTGTGGCCAACTCTTCAGGTTGGCTTTGGTTCACTGCCTCCGTATTGATTTGAGGGGTTGCAGGCTCATTTGTTGTCGCTGTTACTTCTGCCTGATTTTCAGCGTTTTGATTGTTAACATTTTTGTTTTCTTCCAAAATTTAGTTCCTCCTTTTAGTGAATTTTGTGGTCTTTTGTGATGCAATCCGCCTTACCACGATCGGGCAGCATGCAAAATCGGGGTGCAAAGATAGGGAAATCTATCTGTGGATAAAAAAGAATCTGATGAAATCCCTCCGGCTATTTCTGTTTTTCAGTAATGATGGTATTGCCCTTTGTTTCCACATCCATATCCTGCCCCATCATGCTCATCCTGGTGTGAATATCCTGGTCAATATCGCCGGTGGAAATGAGACCCGTGGCTCTGTCTATGGTATAAGTGCCGGTTTGAGTGCCCGTAACATGTACCGGAATGGTCATTCCGTTAATGCTGGCAGAATCTTTCGCACTTTTGATATTTCCCTCCACACTTAAAACAACCTTGGAAGAATTGATTTCCTTTACAGTATAGATAAGATGTATATCCATTGGAATAAAGCTCGTCATGGAAATATTCTGGTTCCAGTGGTCTCCCGTATTGACAGGCTTGTTTTCGTACATATTCAGATTGGTAAATGCATGCTCATAAGTTTGCTCATTAAACAACCCTTCCATCATTTTTTTCATGGCGGGATTATCACCTTTTACAGAGGCATCTACCGCTTTACTGAGTTGATCTATTCCATCTATCCTGATAACTTTTCCCCAGGCATCCGTGGTAATATTTACGGGGTTCGCCGCCATTACTTTAAACATTCGGCCAAGCTCATTACCTGACGCGTTAGAACTGTCATTGGAATCAAACGACATGGTTTGCCCCATCGCCGAGGTATTTACAGCCATGTGTGTATATTTTGTCTGCAGCAGCATACTGTCATTTCCATATTTTTTCCCGACGTTCATTTCTATGGTAGAAGCCATGCTTACGCCGGATTCATAAGATTGTCCGGATACGGATGTGGTAATTTTCTGATCCATAGCGGTGCTGTATTCGTAAGTAGCACCTTCTGTCAGGTTGAGTTTTAATACAACAGGATCCTGTTTACTGAAAGAAAACAGAGTACCTGCGGTTAATATGACCAGGAGAGGTAAAAAGGATTTTTTCATATATAGTTTGTTTTAGTTAAAAACTCAGCGATAAAGATAGGACTATTTTTAAAACTGCTTTGTACCTTTGTATGAATAATGATGAGTAATGAAGACGTTTGATATTCCCATAATATATCGCAGCCCTTTGATATCTGCCATTAAAGCTAAAAGGAAGCTGCAGGACAGGATGAAGAAGGATTTTACACCTACCATGCTTGATTTTGGTCCTGTGCAGATTATGCTGCCACGCCATTTTGGCTTTTGTTACGGGGTGGAAAATGCGATTGAAATCGCCTTTAGAACAGTAGAAGAAAATCCGGGAAAAAGGATTTTTCTGCTGAGTGAAATGATCCATAATCCTCATGTCAACAAAGATTTGAGGGAGAGGGGGGTACGGTTTATTATGGATACATCAGGGAAGCAATTACTACCTTGGGAAGAGATTACTCCGGATGATATAGTGATCATTCCCGCCTTTGGAACAACTAAAGAAATAGAATCTCATTTAAAAGAGATTGGTATTGAAACGGACCATTATAATGCCACCTGTCCCTTTGTGGAAAGGGTCTGGAATAAAGCTGCCTCTATTGCAGATAAAGATTACACAGTCATCATTCACGGTAAGCCCGGCCATGAAGAAACGCGTGCCACTTTTTCCCACAGCGGAATGCATTGCCCCACAGTCATTGTGCGCAACATGCAGGAGGCTCAAAAGCTGGCAGATTTTATTTCAGGCAACAGTCCTGCCGAAGAATTTTATGAAATCTTTGCAGGTCAATATTCTCAGGGCTTCGATGTGAAAAAGGACCTGGAGAAAGTGGGGGTGGTAAACCAGACTACGATGCTTGCCTACGAAACACAAGCCATCGCTGATTTCTTTAAAAAGGTGATGGAAGAGAAATACGGCATGAATGGAAACGCACCTGAACATTTTGCGGATACCAAAGATACACTTTGCTATGCCACCAATGATAACCAGAATTCCATATTGGAAATTTTAAATGAAAAAGCCGATCTGGCAATTGTGATAGGCGGATATAACAGTTCCAATACTTCTCATTTAGTGGAACTGTGCGAACAAAAATTCAACACGTATTTCATATCTTCCGAAGAAAAATTATTGTCTCAGGATGAAATCCTTCATTGGAATTTTTTGGAAAAGAATGAGGTAATATCATCGGATTATTTACCGGATAAAGAGCCTTTGCGTATCATTGTAACCAGCGGCGCTTCCTGTCCTGATGCTTTAGTGGAAAATGTGATCAGGAAGCTGCTTGTTTTTTACGGGCTGGATGACAAAATAGAAGACATGATAGCTTTGTACTCATGTTAATATCCCGTCAATGACTTTCTTTGCCAGTGCCAGGGCGAAATCGAGTTGTTCTTCTTTGGTAAGATGGGTGTTGTCAAGAAGGATGGCATCGGAAGCCTGTTTTAACGGACTTATTTTCCGGTGAGTATCTAAATAGTCCCGTTCTTCAATATTTTTCCTGATCTCTTCTAATGAAACATTCCCTTTTTTTTCTTTCATTTCCTCATAGCGCCGTTGTACACGGGTAGCCATATCCGCCGTCATAAACAGTTTTAATTCTGCATGCGGAAATACGACTGTGCCGATATCCCTGCCATCCATCACGATACCTTTATTTTTACCCATATCCCTTTGGCATTTCTCCGCAAGTTTTCGCACCTGGGGGATAGCCGCCACTTCACTCACTTTTTCAGCAATGTCAATTTCGCGTATTCGTTTT
This sequence comes from Chitinophagaceae bacterium, assembly GCA_004322015.1. Classification (GTDB taxonomy): domain Bacteria; phylum Bacteroidota; class Bacteroidia; order Chitinophagales; family Chitinophagaceae; genus FW021-bin31. The sequence continues at coordinate 17,069 of SCQT01000004.1, read as the reverse complement.
TCCACATTTTCCCCATTCAACCATATATCGGAATTACCGGTATTTTCATTCTGCCTGAATTCCAGAGAAATGCCTTGCAAAGCAACTGATATATGGTTTGCTTCATTATAAGAGATTTGATGCCGGATGAAATAAAGGGTAATGGCCCGGTACATGGCCCCGCTGTCCACATAAGTATAATGCAGGCTTTTGGCAAGTTGCCTTGCAAGCGTACTTTTTCCGCAGGCAGAATACCCGTCAATGGCAATGATGATCTTCCTGTTCAAGAGGCTGATGATTTCTCCGATTTGTTGCTCCTGGAAGTGCTTTTTAAAGAAAATATGATCTTTGTTTTTTCTTCATCCATATCCGCATTGACGACATCGCCATTTTTCACATGCATATTCAGAATCTCATCAGCCAGCGGATCTTCTAAATATTTCTGGATAGCACGGTGTAACGGCCGGGCTCCGAATTGCACATCATAACCTTTTTCCGCCAGGAAACTTTTAGCTTCCTCCGAAAGTTCTAATGAGAATCCCAGTGTATTCATCCTCTTTAATACGTCTTTCATGAGGATATCAATGATCTTAAAGATATGTTCTTTGGTAAGCGCGTTGAAGATGACCACATCATCAATCCTGTTCAGAAATTCGGGTGAAAAAGTTTTCTTTAAGGCTTTTTCAATCACTCCTTTTGTCAGGTCATCTTCATTGGTAGTCCTGGCAGCCGTGGCAAATCCTACACCGGCGCCGAAATCTTTCAGTTGTCTTACACCAATATTGGAGGTCATGATGATAATGGTATTTTTGAAATCTACCTTTCTCCCCAACCCGTCAGTAAGGATGCCATCATCCAGCACCTGCAATAAAATATTGTAAATATCAGGATGTGCTTTTTCTATTTCATCCAGTAAAACTACGGAATAAGGTTTCCTCCGGACTCTTTCGGTGAGCTGTCCGCCTTCTTCATAACCCACATATCCCGGAGGGGCGCCAATGAGCCTGCTGACAGAAAACTTCTCCATGTATTCGCTCATATCAATGCGGATAAGCGCATCTTCCGAATCGAACAGGTAGCGTGCCAGCGTGCGTGCCAGTTCTGTTTTCCCCACACCTGTCGGGCCTAAGAAGATAAAGCTGCCGATGGGCTTCCTGGGATCTTTTAATCCCACCCGGTTACGCTGAATGGCCTTGACCACTTTTGTAATGGCTTCGTTCTGGCCTACCACCGAAAGTTCCAGGTCTTTGCCCATGTTCCTCAGCTTATCCGATTCTGCCTGCACCATCCGTTTCACCGGAATGCCGGTCATCATGCTCACCACTTCGGCGATATCTTCCTCTTCGATAGGATAACGTTTGTGCTTTACTTCTTCTTCCCACTCCGCTTTGGCTTTCTCTAATTCTTCACCTAACTTTTTTTCTTTATCACGCAAAGAAGCAGCTTCTTCAAAACGCTGGCTTTTTACGACCTGATTTTTTTCAGCTTTAATATCTTCAATCTGCTTTTCCAGCGTCAGGATATTGGCGGGTACATTAATATTTTTCAAATGCACCCTGGCGCCTACTTCATCCAGCACGTCAATAGCCTTATCAGGCAGCAGCCTGTCCGTCATATAACGGTCGCTTAGCTTTACACAGGCTTCCGTAGCCTCTGGTGAGTAGGTGACATTATGATAATCTTCGTATTTCGATTTAATATTATTCAGTATTTGTATCGTCTCGTCAATGGTTGGCGGATCAATCATTACTTTCTGAAAACGGCGGTCAAGTGCGCCGTCTTTTTCAATGTATTTCCGGTATTCATCTAAAGTGGATGCCCCGATACATTGCAGTTCACCGCGTGAAAGCGCCGGCTTAAATATATTGGAAGCATCTAAAGAGCCTGAAGCGCCGCCCGCCCCGACAATCGTGTGTATTTCATCAATGAATAAAATCACATCCCGGTTTTTCTCCAGTTCGTTCATGATGGCTTTCATCCGTTCTTCAAATTGACCGCGGTATTTGGTGCCTGCCACCAATGCAGCCAGATCAAGGCTGACCACCCTTTTATCGAAAAGTACGCGGGATACTTTCCGTTGCACTATCCGCATGGCAAGACCTTCCACGATGGCCGTTTTACCTACACCCGGTTCTCCGATAAGAATAGGGTTGTTCTTTTTACGCCGCGAAAGTATTTGTGAAACCCGTTCTATTTCTCTCTCTCTTCCGACGATTGGATCCAAACTATCTGTTTCGGCTAATTTGGTAATATCCCTTCCGAAATTATCCAGCACAGGCGTTTTGGATTTGGTATTGGTATGCCGTGTGCGGGAATAACTTTTCCTTTCTTCTTCAAATTCTTCTTCACTGGGGTCGTCCGTAAACTCTGCTTTCGGGTCCGATGCCACTATATTCAGCTCTTCTTTAAAAGTGTCATAATCCACATCGAATTGCTGTAATATCTGGGTGCAGACATTCTCTTTGTTCTTTAAGATAGACAACATCAGGTGCTCCGTTTCAACTGTAGGACTCTTGAGTGCCTTGGCTTCCAGCACAGTCACGCGTATGACTTTCTCCGCTTGTTTGGTTAAAGGAAGACTGTTGATATTGGCAATATTTTTTCCTGTCTTATCTTTCACGGCCAGTTCCACTTCTTTTCTTAGTTCAAATAAATTCACATTCAGTGATTTCAGAATCAGGATTGCTTTACCTTCCCCCTCCCGGATCATGCCGAGAAGCAAGTGCTCTGTGCCGATGAAATCATTACCAAGCCTGAGCGCCTCCTCCCTGCTGAAAGTGATGATCTCCCGTACCTGGGGTGAAAAACTTTGATCCATTTTTTGCTCCTTCTAAGTTTAGTATAAAGTGTACATTTCCAATACAATATTAGACTATATAACTCACTTTTCAGTTACAATATTAGCCATTTTTAATAATATACTTCACCAACGTCCAAATAGTGCTAATAAACGCATGAAAACTTTACCTTCGCAATGTTACTAATTAAAACTGTATAATGTTTGTCAAAATTGATACCAGACCGAATTTTAAGATTTTAAGGCCCGTAACAGCGCAAATTCATGCAAATATGGCAGGTGAATTAAGCAGGCTTATCCTTGAAAATATGGATGCCCCCCCGCACCACCTTATTTTGGAGATGGATGAAGTGACCGGCTTGGAGCCTGCCATAATAACTATGCTGGAAGAAATGCAGACTATTGCAAAAAGGAAAGGCTATTCTTTCTATATGTCAGGCATCGCGCATCTGCTGAAAGCTAAGATAAATCATGTACCCTCTTTTAAAAGGTTAAATAAGGCGCCCACGCTTGCCGAAGCGATAGATATGATCATGATGGAAAAACTGGAAAGAGAACTGATGTGAGGGGAGGGATAACCTAGACCGTTTCAAATTTTACTTTTTAAAATCACAACCATCAAACAATGGAACAATCAAAGAGTGGAATAATCAAACAATAGAACAGTAGAACAATGAAACAATCAAACAATGAAACCATTCATTTCACATGCATTTTTCAGTCACGATCTTAGGAAATAATTCTGCACTGCCTGCTCACGGACGGCATCCCACTTCCCAGGTTGTTACTTTTCACGACAGGGTTTATTTAGTAGATTGCGGAGAGGGAACTCAAATGCAAATGAGCGAATACAAGATCCGCAGAAGCAGGATCAGGCACATTTTTATCAGTCATTTGCACGGAGACCACTGGCTGGGGCTTCCGGGATTAATAAACAGCTATGGGCTGCAGAGCAGGAAAGAGCCTTTGCATATTTTTGCTCCCGGACCATTAGAAGAGTTAATTCGTTTACAAATGGATTGCGTCAATACCATGCTGCCATTTGAACTCAATTTTCTGCCCTTAGAACCCGGAAGCACGGGTATTATCCTGGAAGAAGAAGATCTGTGTGTAACTGCTTTTCCGACTGATCACCGGATACCCTGTTTTGGGTTTAAATTTCAGGAAGTGCATAAAAAGAGAAAATTGCTTCCGCAAAAAGCTCAGGAATATGGTATCCCCGCTTCATTTTATAACGCCTTACAGAAAGGGGAAGATTACAGGAACAGGAAGGGAGAAATTATCCATAATGAATGGGTCACGGAAAAACCCGTCCGGGCGAAAAATTATGTATTTTGTGCAGACACACGTTATGATGAAAGATTATTACCGTACATCACCGGTTGTGATCTGATCTATCATGAGACTACTTATTTGCACGACCAGTTGGAAAAGGCAAAAGCACGTTACCATTCAACAAGCATTCAGGCGGCCACTTTAGCGCACAAGGCGGGTGCGAAACGATTGCTCATCGGGCATTTTTCTTCCAAGTACGAAGATCTCGGACCTTTTTTAGCCGAATGTTTACCCGTGTTTCCCGCAACGGAGCTGGCAATGGAAGGGACGACTTATATCATATAAAGCCCGTAATACAAAATCTTTCCGACTCCCCAATCTGAAATTTTGTAAACGGTTACTACTTCAAGCATGTTTTGGTGATTGGGATTTGATTCCGAATATTCGGAATTGGATATTATTTGGATAATGCCTTTAATCCTCTTTCATCACTTTTCCCGAACCTGCGGAGGTAGTTTCCACGGACGGACTTCCCTGGTAATATACATTACCTGAACCGAAAATCTTAGTTGCCAGCCGGATACTGGAAAATACATGGGCATTTCCGCTTCCTGCGATTTTGACGGAAGCCTGCTCACTTTTCAGATCGGATCCTTTGAAATCACCGCTCCCTAAAATATTTAAATCCATATTTTTCGTTTCGCCGCTTACCATGATGTCTCCGGAACCTGCAATATGGGCATCTAATTCCGGTGCATTCATTTGAATCTGAATGTCTCCCGAACCTGCCACATTCAGTTTGATTTTATCCCCGCTGGTCAGCGTATCTTGTGTTTTAATATCTCCTGAACCCAATAAACTCAAATGACGGATAACCGGCACCGTTAGGTAAATATTGACAGGGTGGTGGCTTATGACACGACGGATATCTTTTTTAAATCTTACTTCCAATTCACCGTCGTCACTGAGTCGTGTGACTACATAAGGGATCAGGTTGGATTCCGCTTCAATCCTTGTATCCTGTACCGGACCTTGCTTTACAAAAACATGCATGGAACCGGCAACAACTATTCCGTCATAGTTCCCCACAGGCCTGTTGACGGAAATTACGTCTCCATTCCCCGTAACGGTTTGTCCACCCAAAATGCAACCGCCTGTGAATAAAAGCAGCAGCAGGAGAAAAATCAAATATTGAAATTGTTTTTTCATGGTAGTTGATCTAACAATGTAAAGTTAAATACTTTTTATATAGCTGATTACGTTAGTTAGTTAAAGGAAATAATTCACCTGAAAGACAAAAAGTTATAAAAAATAGCATTTCCGGTACTTATTTTGCATGCTTTTAAACAATTAAACAATTGACCAGTCATAACCATTCAAAAACTATTCTATGAAAAAGCTGATTCTTATTCTTGCTGCTGCGTTTATGATAACGCCTGCAGTAATGGCGCAACCCGGAATTCACATTGGCGTCAAGGCCGGGGCAAATATGACTAAAATTGATGGGGAAGGATATAACCAGGCCTTCCGTTTCAATTATTATCTGGGACCGTTTTTGCAATTGCAAATAACGAAAGGTTTTGGCATCCAGCCTGAAGTGCTTTTTACACAGTCAACTTCTCAAACGGGCACCAAATTCAGTGATATTTATACCGAATTCGGGCCTGAATACAATAGCCATGACATTAAGCTGAATTATCTGACTATACCGATAATGGCTAATATCAACCTTACCCGCGCATTAATACTGCAACTCGGACCTCAATATGGTATTTTGATGAATAGTCATGAATCCCTGGTTCAGAACGGGAAGGACGCTTTTAAAAACGGCGATTTTTCCGCTGCGGCCGGCTTATGGCTCAATCTGCCATTGGGGCTGAGTGTAAGCGGACGATATGTCATCGGGATGAGCAATATTCAAAATCTGCCTGAAAGCAATAAATGGAATTCCCAGGCAATCCAGTTGGGTGTGGGATTCAGGTTCTGACCCTATCCGCTTTAATTTTCTTCGACCCTTCCGTCCGGGAAGGGTTTTTTATTGGCACTATCCTTGACAATTAAGGAGAATAACCAGAATTTTGCATTTTTATACTTCAATAGTGACATTTTGACCGAAGATATTATGAAGAATGACCTTTTTATCATGCAGGACAGTGAAGAAGAAATGGAGTTTATGCCCATCCTGCCGCTAAATGAAGAGACCCCTGAAAACCTCAAAGAAGAAGATATTCCTGATCTGATCCCTATTTTACCGCTCCGCAATACAGTGTTGTATCCGGGAGTGATATTACCTATTACCGTGGGCCGCGATAAATCTATCAAAGCGGTCCAGGATGCGAACGAATCCAATAAAATGATCGGTGTGGTGGCACAGAGGGACAGTAATGTGGAAAACCCTAAGGCTCCCGATCTCTCGGATACGGGAACTGCAGCGAGGATCATCAAACTGATTCGTATGCCTGATGGCGGCACTACCATTATTATTCAGGGAATCGGCAGATTTAAGATATTGGAAGTGACCACGGACACTCCTTATTTTAAAGCTAAAATCGGACTTCTGACAGATACCAAGCCTGCAAAAGATAAAGAATTCACCGCCTACGTTGCCTCCATTAAAGAGCTGGCTACACAGATCATTCAATTGTCGCCCAATATTCCCAGTGAAGCGGCGGTGATACTCAGCAATATTGAAAACCCGTCTTTTCTGATCCATTTTGTGGCTTCCAACCTGAATTCGGAATTAAAAGACAAGCAACGTCTGCTCGAAATGGATGATGTGAAGTTAAGAGCGGAATTTTTACTGAAACTGTTACAAACGGAGTTACAGCTTGCAGAATTAAAGAATAAGATCACTACAAAGACCCGGACCGATTTGGATCGTCAGCAACGCGAATATTTTCTGCAGCAGCAACTGAAATCCATTAAGGAAGAATTAGGCGGTGATATGAATGAGCCGGAGGTCAGGGAGATGAAGAAAAAGGCTGAAACAAAAAAATGGCCCCAGGCCGCCAAAGAATCCTTTTTTAAAAACATTGAGAAATTAGAAAGAATGCATCCTTCCACGCCTGATTACTCCGTGGTGTATAATCACCTGGATCTCATGCTGGATTTGCCTTGGGAAGATTACACAAAAGATCATTATGATTTGGCTAAGGCAAAAAAAATATTAGATCATGATCATTATGGCATGGATAAAATCAAGGAACGTATTCTTGAATACTTGGCTGTCCTGAAACTGAAAGGAGATATGAAGTCTCCGATTCTTTGCTTTGTCGGTCCTCCGGGTATCGGCAAAACCTCTCTCGGACGTTCCATTGCCCGTGCCATTAACCGGAAATACGTCCGGCTCAGCTTAGGAGGCTTACACGACGAAAGCGAGATCCGCGGTCATCGCAAGACATATATTGGCGCCATGCCGGGCCGTATTTTACAAAGCATCCGCAAGGTGGGACATTCTAATCCGGTGATGATACTGGATGAGATTGATAAAGTAGGCAGTGATTTTCGCGGAGATCCAAGTTCGGCTTTGCTGGAAGTGCTGGACCCGGAACAGAACAACACTTTTTATGATAATTATTTAGAGCTCGAATATGATCTTTCCAAAGTACTGTTTATTGCCACTGCAAACAGTCTGAATAACATTCATCCGGCCTTGCGGGATCGTTTGGAGATCATTGAATTAAGCGGCTATTCCGTGGAGGAAAAAATAGAGATAGCACACCGGCATTTGGTCCCGAAACAAAAAGAAGCTCATGGATTGAGTTCATTAAAAATAAAATTCCCTAAAAAAATGCTGGAGGAATTGATCCAAAACTATACGCGGGAAAGCGGCGTAAGGGAATTGGACCGTCAACTGGCTGCCATCATGCGGTATCTGGCCAAAGAAGTGGCCATGAAAGACAGATTACCGGAGGAGATCAGCGTCGGTCTGTTGGAAAAGATATTGGGTAAATCGAAGTTCAGTAATGATATTTATAAAGGGTCGGATTTGTCAGGCGTGGCCGTAGGATTGGCCTGGACTTATGTGGGCGGCGACATTTTATTTATAGAAACCAGCCTGAGCGACGGAAAAGGAGATCTGAAGCTGACAGGTAATCTGGGAAATGTGATGAAAGAATCGGCCACTACGGCTCTCAGCTATTTGCAGGCGCATGCAAAAGATTTCCAATTGGATCCTAAAGTTTTTTCACATAAGAATACGCATATTCATGTGCCGGAAGGAGCTGTACCCAAAGATGGCCCAAGCGCAGGCATTACCATGCTCACATCGCTCACCTCTGCCTTTACTGGAAAGAAAGTGAAGCCCTTCCTTGCCATGACGGGCGAAATCACCCTGCGGGGAGAAGTATTACCCGTTGGCGGCATTAAGGAAAAAATACTGGCCGCTAAACGGGCAGGCTTAAAAGAAGTTATTCTATGCCGCCAGAATGAAAAGGATATCCAGGAAATCAATCCGCAATATATCAGGGGACTTCGCTTTCATTACGTGGACAAAATGAACGAAGTATTGAATATTGCACTCACAGGAAATAAGAAACACGGGCAGTTCCCCATTGCTTAAAATTTTTTTATTAATTTTCAAAAGTTTGTAACTTCGACTTTCTATTGTCGAAGCATGAAAAGTTTCAGGGACTTTTTGGAATGGCAGGCTTTTGGTGTGTGTACTGCTATTGGAGAGAAGATAGGGATCGCCACTTCCCGTATCCGGATGTGGTTTATTTATATTTCATTTCTTACGATGGGGTCTCCGGTCATCATTTATATGATTATGGCGTTTTGGTTAAATATGAAAAAATATATTTTATCCACGCGACGTAACCCATTATGGAATTGGTAACTCCTGTATAATTAGTAATTTAGTTAAAAGGATTTGGCAAAGCGGGGCTTTGATTGAATGGATGTTCAAATGAGTTTTACAGGCATTTAACTCCGTTTGAAAAAAATATTCTAAAAAAAATTGGTGCGAATAAAAATTTTCTTAATTTGTGCCCCTTCTTTACACGTATTTAACTAAAAAAGGCAGCAATTTTGTGATTTTTTATTTTTTAATAAAACAAACATTCATTTTTAATTAACTAAACAAAATTTTATCAACATGGCTGACATTAAATCAACCGGATCTGCAACTGTGTCAACGGCTAAGACTGCTGTTGCTCATGCTACTGCACAAGGCAACAAAACGAGGAAAGGAAGCAATGTACTTGCCACTCTCGCTATCCCGATTTGCCTGATTATAGCTATTCTGTTCTGGAAATTCGTATTGGGAAATCCCGCAAACTTTGCTCCCGGTAGCTTGAACAGTCCGGAGCCAAAGGCATTGAACTATGCGGGTACGGTGTACACCGGAGGGTTTATTGTGCCCATTCTGATTTGTTTGTTATTATTGGTAATTACCTTCCTGATTGAAAGGGTCTTTACCATCTCCAAAGCAAAAGGTAAAGTAAAACCCACTGAGTTTTTACGCAGGGTTCAATATAATCTGGCAAACAAAAATGTGGATTCAGCAATTGCAGAATGTGACAAACAACAGGGATCTGTAGGTAATGTGATGAGATCCGGTCTCAAAAAGTATAAGGAGATGACCACAAATACCGAGCTGACTACCGAGCAAAAAGTGATCAATATTCAAAATGAGATTGAAGAAGCTACCACACTCGAATTACCCATGCTGGAAAAGAACCTGGTGTTCCTTTCTACCATTGCGTCCTGCGCTACCTTAATGGGATTGCTGGGTACGGTATTAGGTATGATTCGCGCATTTAAGGCTTTGTCTGACACCGGCGGTACCGATTCTACCATGCTGGCCCTTGGTATTGCAGAAGCCCTGGTTAACACTGCCTTAGGTATTGCCACCTCATTCCTCGCCATCATTTTCTATAACTATTTTACGACACAGATAGATGGTATCACCTATGGTATTGATGAAACCGGTTATACTTTGACTCAAAGCTTTGCTGCACATTATAAATAAGCACATTAAAAGGGATCAGAGTCCTTTTTAATCTTAATGTGAACACGAAATGTGGAATTTGAAAAGAAATGCATCTCTTATATTATTGAAATGAATTAAAAGCAGCCAAATGCCAAAAGTAAAAATAGCACATAAAAGTACCCTGGTGGACATGACCCCCATGTGCGACGTGGCTTTCCTCTTATTGCTTTTCTTTATGCTGACCAGTAAGTTTAAGCCGCAGGAAGCCGTGAAGGTCATTACGCCTACCTCTATTTCCACCACACTATTGCCGGAATCACATGTGGCCATGATCACTATTTCAAAAGATGGACGTGTCTTTTTCGGGATAGATGATCAAAATCAGCGGTTGCAATTGATAAAAAATATCAGCGATCAATATAAGCTTGCGCTGGACGGTCAGGAAATGAAGAATTACGCCTTAGCTTCGAACGTGGGGATGCCCATTAATAAACTAAAGCAATTTCTCGATATGACCCCCGATCAGCAGCGGGCCTACCACCAGGATGGTATTCCGGTGGATTCGGCAACCCAGGAATTGAGTCAATGGGTGGATTATACGGTGAATATTAATAACAACAATCCCAAGCTTCAGTTTGTGGTTAAGGCAGATGACGGAACGAAGTTCTCTGTGATCCATAAAGTGCTGGAGATCATGAAGCAAAATAATCACAACAAATTGGATTTGATCACCAGCCTGAAAGCAGTTCCGGAAGGGACACCCGCCTATGAGAAATATAAGAAGGCGGGCGATACACCGGGTAATGCGGCAGAAGAATAAAATTATAGAAGTCAGATATTTAATAACAAAAAAATTTTACGACTATGGCTGATGTAGAGTTAGCGAGTGGCAGTGCCGGCAAACGGCATGGAGGTACCAAAAGTAAAAAGAATTCAACCCGGGTGGATATGACACCGATGTGCGATGTGGCCTTCCTCCTGATATTCTTCTTTATGATTACCACCACTCTGCAACGTCAGAAAACAATGAAATTATATCTGCCCCATGATGTTAAGAATCAGGAAGAGCAGAATAAAGTAAAGGAAAGCCAGGCGCTGACCATTATAATGGCAAAGGATAATAACCTTTATTACTATTATGGTATAGGCCAGGATGCAGCGAAAGATCCTGCAAATAATGTAATTCAGACTACTTATGCTTTAAAAGGAGGGATCGGTGACGTGATAGCCAATAAATGGAAAAGTGTGATCCAGAGCTCGGGAGGACAGGACAGCATGGTGGTCATCATTAAGCCAACCAAAGAATCCACTTATGAAAATGTAGTGGGCATTCTGGATGACATGAATATTTATGAAGTGAAAAAGTATGCATTGGTGCCCGCTTCAGACAATGATGTGAAAATGGTAAATGACAAACGGGCTGCAGCCGGATTGCCTCCTTTGACCAATTCAGATCAGCCCAGTGGCAGTGGGCCGGCTCAATCTAATGCAACTAAATAAGATTATTTAGTTTATGGAATTTTTATGCTGATCGCATCTTAATAATTAAATAAAGAAGAAATTGCTATGGAAGCAAAGCAAATATTAAATTCAGATTTCCTGGACCTTCTTTTTGAAGGTAAAAACCAGGAATATGGCGCTTATGCACTGAGGAGGCAGTATCAACGAAGGCTGGCAAAAGCACTTACAGGAACTCTTATTCTTGTGCTCGTGGCCATTGTGATTTTTGCCATCAATAATTATATGGCAAAAGAGGCTGCACTTCATCCAAAGCCTGTTGTCGCAGATGTCCATATCCAGAATGTGGATATTAAACAGAATAACATGCCTCCGCCACCTCCTCCCCCCCCGGCGCCGGAACCGCCGAAGGTTAAACCGCAGGTGCAATACACTCCGCCCCAGGTGGTGAAGGATAATGAAGTAAAGCCAAATGAACAGCCTCCGGATCTGGACAAGATCAAAAATCAGGCTATCAGTACGGTCACCAAAGCCGGTGATGTAAATGGCATTGATCCGGGATTGGTGGCAGATAAGGGAACCGGCGTGGTGGCTGCTGCCCCTGCCGAAAATAAAGTGTTTACGTTCGTGGAACAGATGCCTTCGTTTCCTGGCGGAGAAGATGCCTTAATGAAGTATCTGCACGATCATATTCATTATCCGCCCGTAGCACGTGAGAATGGGATTCAGGGAACCGTCGTGGTACAGTTCATTGTCGGACCCGACGGAACCATTCGCGACGTAACTACAGTAGGCAAGACGCTCGGCGGCGGCTTGGAACAGGAAGCCATGCATGTGGTGAAAGGAATGCCCAAGTGGTTACCCGGTAAACAAAACGGGCGTGCGGTGAATGTGCAATATAGTTTACCGGTACGGTTCGTTTTACAGTAGACCAACTTAATTTCCGGAATAAAAGTAATTCCCCGTCATCGAAATGACGGGGAATTTTTATTTTTGACCTTATATTATGAAGGATAAACCCATTATACAGGAAGATACAATTGTAGCGCCTGCTACCGCACCGGGAATAGCAGCCATCAGTGTAATCAGATTGAGTGGAAAAGAAACTTTTTCAATTGCACAAAAACTATTTTCAATAAGGAATCTTTCTGATAAACCTTCGCACACATTGCATTTTGGTACAATCATTTCAAAAGGCAGGGTATTAGATGAAGTAGTGTTAGGATTATTTAAAAGCCCCCACTCTTATACAGGAGAAGACGTGATTGAAATATCATGCCACGGCTCACCGGTGGTGACCGAACAAATCGTATCGGCAGCGATAGAAGAAGGGGCCAGGTTGGCAAAGCCGGGGGAATTTACGAGAAGGGCATTTTTGAACGGTAAACTGGATCTTACTCAGGCAGAGGCGGTAGCGGACCTGATTGCATCTCAATCAGAAGCTGCCAGGAGAACAGCCGTGGGACATCTTCGTGGAAGGGTTTCTCAGGAACTAACAAAGCTAAGGGAGCAACTGATTCAATTTTCCGCGCTGATCGAATTAGAGCTGGATTTCAGCCAGGAAGATGTCACTTTTGCAGACAGAGGGCAACTTTATGCTATGGTAGATACGGCGATTAAAGATGTAACTGATTTGACAGATTCTTTCCGCTTAGGTAATGCTATAAAGAACGGTGTGGACGTCGCCATCATTGGTAAACCAAATGCAGGGAAAAGCACCTTATTGAATGCGTTGTTGAACGAAGACCGGGCTATCGTAAGCGAAATTGCCGGCACTACACGTGACACCATTGAAGAGATATTGTATATCCACCATGTATTATTCCGCATAGTGGACACGGCCGGCATCCGCGAACAGGTGGAAGGGATCATTGAAGAAAAAGGAGTAGAGAGAAGCTTGCAGAAGATGAAACAGGCGGATATAGTGCTCTATCTTTTTGATATCAGTGAAAGTGAAAAAGAGGTGCAGATAGAGATCCATAAACTCTCTGCACAACACATCCGTTTTATTCCGGTGGGGAATAAAACAGACCTGCTGCGTTCAGGGCAAATAAATGACAGATTCGCCGGCATTCCGGAGGCTTTATTTATTTCTGCGAAGGAGCAGACACATATTCAGGAACTCAAACAACGGATCTATGACAGTGTGATTTCCGGAGATGTTTCTCCGGAAGACACGATTATCACCAATACACGGCATATGGAAGCTTTACAGAAAATATTACAATCTCTTTGTGATATCCGCGATGGCATGGATAAAGGGATTCCGGGGGATCTGCTGGCTTTGGACATACGACATTGCCTGCATTATATCGGAGAAATAACAGGGGAAGTAACGAATAAAGATGTGCTTGACTATGTTTTTAGTAAGTTTTGTATCGGGAAGTAGGGGATACCTAACAGCAATGCAAAAGCTACTCTTCATCCTTTTTGTCATCCGGAGGATATTCATTCGCAGATCCCTGATCATTCCCCTCACTGTTTCCGTGGTCCGGTAAATCGTCTGAATCCTCTTTTATCATCAGCTCTCCGGTTTCTGATACCGAGTAATACCCTGAGGCTTCATCCTCAGTTGGATCGGTTTCATTTTGAGGAGGGAATCCGTTTGATTCCTGATTGGTTCCCTGTATCAGGATGGTATGCGGTAATTCTTCCTGCAACACTTCTTTTATTTGCGGAAGATCCTGCGGCTTGTTAATACCGAAATAATCCATAAAGGATTTGGAGGTGCAATACACCAAAGGTTTTCCCGGTAACTCTTCCTTTCTTCCGGTGATCACGATCAGTTCCTTCTCCAACAGCTTTTGAATGCTGTAATCAGAGTTTACCCCGCGGATGGCCTCAATATCCCCTTTGGTTACCGGCTGTTTGTAAGCGATGATGGCCAGGGTTTCCATGGCAGCGACTGATAATTTTTTCAGGTATTTATCACCGTTGAGTTGAGCGACGGTTGGGTAAAAAGCAGGTTTCGTCAGGAACTGGTACCCGCCGCCGCTTGGCCGTATCTCAAAAGAGTAAAATTCAGAGCTGTATTTTTCACGGATAGCTTCTATGGCAGACTGCACTTGTTCGAGCGTAGCAATATCTTCCAGAAAACCTTGCGAATGATTCAGTAAATCTACTATCTCCATTTCAGGAAGCGGATGATCGGAAGCAAAAATCAGCGCTTCTACATGCGGGATAATTTGTGTAATTTCCATTTCCCAAAGATAATACAAAATGGAACCCGGTCATTTCGCTTGTATGTCATGGAAAAAATATGTGGATTAGTTGTGGAAAGTACAGTATGCCACGAATCTTACATATAATAAGCGAAGTGGTGTTATCCTTCCAAAGCTGCAGCGCCGCTCACGATTTCCGTCAGTTCCGTTGTAATGGCAGCTTGGCGCGCCCTGTTATAAGAAATGCGGTAAGCACGCAGCAATTCATCCGCATTATCTGAGGCTTTGTCCATAGAGGTCATCCTTGCTCCATGTTCTGACGCATGAGCGTCTAAGATGGCTTTAAAGAATTGCGTATTTAATATTTTAGGCATCAATTCGGTGATCAGTGTAACTTCATCAGGTTCAAAGATGAAATCGGCTTTCAGCTTTTTCCCCTCTGTTTGCTTACCTGTCTCAGCTTTCGGTGAGGAATCTACCCTGGGGATGGGAAGAAAACGCTCTACCTGGAATTCCTGGGTAACCGCGTTTTTAAACCGGCTGTAAATAATTTCCACTATATCATATTCCTTATTCAAAAATTCTTTCATCACTTCGGCAGAGGCTTGTTGTACTCCTTCGAAGGAAAGATTCAGGAACAGGTCCCGGTATGCCTTATTGACCTTAAAATTATGCCGGCTGAAATGATCATATCCTTTTTTGCCGACAGGCATAATAGTCACGTTTCCTTTATCAAATTGCTCCTGGTATTTTTTCCGGATGGTTTGTTTAGTCAGTTTGATCAGGTTCATATTATAGGCTCCGCAAAGTCCGCGGTCAGAGGTGATCACAACCAATAATATCTTTTCTGCCGGCCTTTGATCCGCTAAGGACATATCTGCATCGCCGGTGCTGTTGCTGACAATATTCTGCAACATTTCCTGCAGCTTTTGAGCATAGGGCCGCATTTGTACAATAGCATCCTGTGCACGCCGTAACTTGGCAGCGCTCACCATTTTCATGGCTTTGGTGATCTGCTGTATAGATTGAACCGAACGGATCCTGTTGCGGACTTCTTTAAGCTGGCCTGGCATAGTAAAAAAGGGCTAAATTGTTGATTTCTAATTAGCTGGAATCCCTCCTCAGAATGATATCCTTTGTTATCTTCTAAGCAGGATAAAGCGGCGGCAAAGGTAATTAAAGTGGAGGATTTTATTACCATTTACAAAAAAAATGTCCTTTGTCCGGGAAATATTTATCTGATCTGTATTATTTTATCCACAATCGTTTGCAAATGATGATTTAATTTTTTTACTTTGGGGATTGTAATCATAAAGTATTTAAAATCCTCCTTTTAAAACTTCAAATATTTCCAGATGAAACAGTTAGTCTTTATTGGCATCTTCCTGACGTTTGTGACAGGCTATGGTTTTGCACAAGTTCTCTCACAGAAGGGTTGGGAAAATCTTTTTAACGGGAAGAACCTGCAAGGCTGGCATCAGGTGAACGGCCAGGCGAAATTTTCAGTGGTAAATGGTGAAATCACCGGCACGGCCGTGCTTAACAGCCCCAATTCGTTTTTAGCTACTGACCGGACGTATGATGATTTTATACTGGAAGCTGATTTTAAGGTGGACAGTACCATGAATTCCGGAATCCAGATAAGGAGTGAAAGTATGGACTCCTATGAAAATGGAAGAGTGCACGGGTACCAGGTGGAAATAGACCCGTCAGGCCGTGCATGGAGCGGCGGCATTTATGATGAAGCGCGGCGGGGATGGTTATACCCGCTCACTTATAATCCTGCAGCGCAGAAAGCATTTAAACAGGGGCAATGGAATCATTTTCATATCGAATGTATTGGAAATACCATGCGTACCTGGATCAATGGGGTAGCTGCCGCCAGCTTAGTGGATAACATGACGCACAAAGGCTTTATTGCTTTGCAGGTTCACGGTATCGGCAATGATAAAGCCAGGGTGGGAGAGCAGGTAAGATTTCGTAATATTCGTATAAAGACTAAAGATTTGCGTCCCAGGCCCTTTGATGACACCTATGTGGTGAACCTCATTCCCAATACGCTTTCACCCCAGGAAAAATATCAGGGCATTCAGTTATTGTGGGATGGTAAAACGGATAAAGGCTGGAGAGGAATCAATAAAAAAACGTTTCCCGATAAAGGCTGGACTATCCAGGACGGCGTATTGACCATTCACGCTTCTAACGGGCAACAGGAAGGATCGGGAGGAGATATTATTACTGACAAGGAATACAAGGCCTTTGAACTGCAATTTGCATTTAAAATAACGGAAGAGGCTAACAGCGGTGTAAAATATTTTGTGAAGGAGTCGTATGATACTAAGGGGATGTCCGGTATCGGACTGGAATATCAGATACTCGATGATGCCCATCATCCGGATGCCAGGCTGGGACGTGACGGTGACCGCACATTGTCTTCTCTTTATGACTTAATTCCCAGGAAAAATAT
>SCQT01000051.1 GCA_004322015.1 Chitinophagaceae bacterium | reverse complement strand
GTATTTCAGGAAGTTCTCAGCGAACCCCGCCGCTATGCGCGTCCCTGGTATTTTGCTTATCTTCTTTCAGGGCTTGTGGCATCAGGGATGGTTCCGATATTGTTGCCCCTCATGATGGCTTCTGTTTCGCATGACCTTTCCAGCGTAGCTTATGTTATGGGTGCTTATGACCTTGGGTTATTGTCCTCTCCGCTTTGGGGAATTATGGCTGAACGGAATAAACAATATAGAGCCTTGTTCTTTACCGGATTCCTGTTGAGTGCTTTAGCTATTGGCGCATTCCCCTTTATTCGTTCAATAAGCGAATGGATGCCATTAGCATTTGCAATGGGAGTCGGTTTCTCGGGGGCCTCCACCGTCTCGTCGCTGCTCATTGTTGATTTCGAACCTTCGAATGAATGGGAACCACGAATAGGTTTATTGCAAAGCTTCAATGGTATCGGTCAGGTAATTGGTTTATTGTTAGCCGGGATATTCTCTCATGGTTCTTTATCTGTGGGACTTTGGATAGCTGCGATCATTCTGATCCCCGCATTGATATTGGCAAGAGTCGGATTACCTGCAGGAAGTCATCCCCATGAAACTAATTTCGTCACCCATTTTCATCATTTGCTGCATATACGTTCATTGGCTGCCTTTCCTCACATTAATTTCTCTTCGGGAATCGGATTTCATTTCCACGATTTAAATATGAGCGGCTTGCGTCATTTGTCTGCAACATTCGGTACTCGCTTTGCCCGGTTCCTCCTTTCCTGGTTTTTGATGGCATTGGGCGTTGCCGGATTCTTTACTTATTTCCCGTTGATGTTGAATCATAGCTATGGAATCAATTCTCACTTTTCTTCTGTTATTTATGCAGTGGTGGCGGGTATTGGTATTGTATTATTTGTTTTAGCTGCCCGATGGTCGGAACATTTCGGGGTAGAGAAAGTCTATAAGTTTGGATTATGGATTAGAGTCATCGGATTCCTCTTGCTTTTCATTCTATTCTTTTTACCCGGCATACCACATTTTGTTTTCGGAGCGATAGGATTTGGATTGATAGTCATCGCATGGCCCATATTGAGTGTATCGGCAACCAATCTCGCAGCTCAACTAACGCCCATCAGCGAAGGAGCTGCCATGGGTTTATTTAATATGGCTTTTGCACTTGCGACTGTTATCGGCGCTTTTGCAAGTGGTCCATTGATAGCAGCATTTGGTTACCAGGCTATCACAATCGTGGCAATGTGCGGATTAGGGTTGTCTATTATTTTGGGATAAATTTTCATCAACGAGAAGAAATTATAATTATCTATGACCGAATTATTTGAGAAAAAGTTAAATTAAATTTTCCCGAAAGGGTTTGTTCTCATGTTCCCCAATTCTCCCTGTCCAAACTCCTGTAATTAATAGCTTCCGCCAAATGCTCCGCCTTGATTTTTTCACTTCCTTCCAGATCGGCAATGGTTCTGGATACTTTTAAAATCCGATCATATGCACGCGCAGATAATTGCAATCTTTCCATCGCTGTTTTTAATAATTTCTGACTGATCTGATCAATCACACAAATTTCCTTCAACAGTTTACTGCTCATGTGGGCATTGGCATATACTCCGTCGTGCTCTTTAAAACGCTGTGCCTGCACCTCTCTCGCTTTGATGACCCGCTCCCGAATGGAAGTACTCGGTTCTGATTCCCTTGAATTTGATAATTCCGAAAAAGGTACAGGCGTGACCTCTACATGCAGATCAATTCTGTCCAATAAAGGCCCTGAAATTTTATTCAGATATTTCTGCACGGCTCCCGGCGGACAGGTACATTCCCTTTCGGGATGATTAAAATAGCCGCAGGGGCATGGATTCATGGAGGCCACTAACATGAAGCTCGCAGGAAAATCCAGCGCCGTTTTGGCGCGTGAAATAGTTACTCTTCTTTCTTCCATGGGCTGCCGCATCACTTCCAACACCGTTCTTTTAAACTCGGGTAATTCATCCAGAAATAATACGCCATGATGTGCCAGCGATATTTCTCCCGGCTGAGGATTACCCCCCCCTCCCACTAAAGCTACGTCGCTGATGGTATGATGCGGAGAACGGAAGGGCCTTTTTGAAACTAACGTGGCATTTTCAGGAAGCTTACCTGCCACGGAATGAATTTTGGTCGTTTCCAAAGCTTCTTTTAATGTCAATGGCGGAAGAATAGTCGGCAATCTCTTTGCCAGCATGGTTTTTCCCGCACCCGGCGGACCGATCAGGATCACGTTATGCCCGCCAGCGGCGGCGATCTCTAATGCGCGTTTTATATTTTCCTGTCCTTTTACATCGCTGAAATCCAGTTCAAAATTATATTGTGAATCAAAAAATTCTTCACGAGTGTCCACACGAACAGGTTTCAGTGAGGCGGGATCTTCAAAAAATCCTACTAATTCTTTCAAATGGCTCACTCCATATACTTCCAGGTTATTCACCATGCCGGCTTCGCGTACATTAGTCTGGGGAACGATCAATCCTTTGAAGCCTTCTTTCCTTGCCTGAATGGCGATAGGCAAAGCGCCTTTAATAGGCATCACAGAACCATCCAGCGACAGCTCTCCCATGATCACATATTTCTCTAAATCTGTTGACACAATCTGATCACTTGCCGCCATCATGCCGACGGCAATAGGCAGGTCGTAAGCGGAACCTGCTTTGCGGATATCTGCAGGGGCCAAATTGACGATCACTTTATTATGGGGCATTTTATAGCCGTTATTCTTCAGCGCTGCTTCAATGCGCTGCAGGCTTTCTTTCACGGCGTTGTCGGGTAACCCCACGATGAAATAGCTGACGCCCTGTCCCACATTTACTTCAATGGTAATAGTAATGGCATTCACTCCGTGAACGGCGCTTCCAAAGGTTTTAACCAACATACTTGTTTAGGGTTTGAGGTTTGATATTTAGAGTTCAACGTTTTAAGAATCAAATATACTCAAAAACCCATTACTTCAACTGTTGCAATAAATCCAACACCTTTTCACGTTTTAAAATCAAAAAACCCAAACGGTCATTGGAAACACCTTCTTTCAGTTGATAACTGAAGGTAGGAACTTCATTGATCACGGAGGTCTCAAAATATTTAAAAGAAATATTGGGATATTGCTTTAATTCTTCGGCAATTTCATAGAGATGGGTGGAAAGCACGAACAAGCTGTCTTTCATATTGATCAGTCCTTTAATCACAATGGTGGAACAGATCTTTGCATCCTGGAAATTGGTTCCTTTGAACAACTCATCAATCAGAATAAGCCAGCGTCTGCCGTCATTGATTTTATAAATGGTTTTTTTTACGCGTTGCACTTCATTGTAGAAATAACTTTCTCCCAAAAAGATATTATCCTGAACCTGGATATTGCTCAACAATCCGTCGAAAAAGGTCAGTTGCATATTCCTGGCAGGCACTGCCATCCCAAGATGAGCCAGGAAAGCGGCCACGCCAATGGCTTTAATGAAGGTGCTTTTCCCCGCCATATTAGCCCCGGTAAGGAATAAAAAATTAGATTTTCTATTCAGATGTACATCATAAGCCACCGGATCTTTCAATAAAGGGTGATATAAGCCTTCCACATCCACCCTGGGGCTTTCATTCACTAAAAACTCCGGGAAGGAAAATTGGAATTTCTGAACCGCCATAGCCATAGAGTACCAGGCATCTAACCGGTGATGTATCTTCATCAGTTCTTCTATCGGATGAACCAATTGATATTTGATGGCATGACCAAAATATAAAACCTTTTGGAAGCGAAGCCGGGCTTTGGGATCTGTATCAATTAATTCGCTGATCTTCGTTTTTCCCAGCATGGAGGAGGCTTGTCCCAAAACGGATTTCAGCATAGCCGGTGTCTGTTCGCCTTCGTCAAGAACAGTTACCAGTTTGTTTAATGTTTGGAGAAAGATAATAAAATGGGTGATAGAATATCTGATAATCGAGTAATCACTCGAATTAATGATACGATAATATAAGTTGTTGATAGCTGAAACCCCGCCTTGTACGCCGGGGATAGGTTCATTATGCGTATCAAAGAATTTTTCCAGGACCATCACCGTACCATTGGTTATATCCATGGGCCATACATCCAATTTGGAGGCGATAAAGCGCAGGGTATTCTGTGTGTCTATGATCTTTTGATGATTGGTCAGCGGCTCGTGAAATATTCTGCCCAGCTCATCACTGCCTCCGGTAGTGCGCGTAAAGTCCAGCAGATGAAAGATGGAATATTTATCCTCCCTGTTGAAAATAGAGAGGTCCTCGAGTGTAATTAAATCAATTTCCATGTTATTGCTTGTTTAACCGCTAAGACGCCAGGAGCGCCAAGGTTCTTCTTTGCGTGCTTCGCACCTTTTCGGTTCAATTTA
Organism: Chitinophagaceae bacterium; assembly: GCA_004322015.1. Classification (GTDB taxonomy): domain Bacteria; phylum Bacteroidota; class Bacteroidia; order Chitinophagales; family Chitinophagaceae; genus FW021-bin31. Next base: position 843 of record SCQT01000051.1, on the reverse strand, counting down.
TCATCTCTCAAATTCCAAACGGCATCCCATTTGAGATTCATCAAAGCCGTCTTTTCCATAAGCCAAATGCCCGCTTACAAAAGTTTTTTCTATCGCAGCGGGGAAAATATGACCCTCAAACGGGCTCCAATTACACTTAAAAAATAAATTATTTTTTGTGACTTTTGTTACACCATTTAAATCCACTATCACCAGATCCGCAAAATAACCCTCCCGTATATACCCTCTTTCCTTTATTTGAAAACAAACAGCCGGTGCATGGCTCATTTTCTCTGCAATTTTTTCTAAGGAAATTTTTCCGCTCTTATAATGTTCCAGCATCATCAGCAAACTGTGGCGCACCAGGGGGATCCCTGCCGGCGCTTTGAAATAAGGCTGCTGTTTCTCTTCCCATGTATGGGGAGCATGATCAGTTGCGATGACATCCAGATGATCATCCAGCAATCCTTTCCAGATCGCTTCTTTGTTTTCCGGAGCTTTGATCGCCGGATTGCATTTTATTAGATTGCCATATTGAGCGTAATCATCCGCCGTAAACCATAAATGGTGTACGCAGGCTTCGGCAGTGATCCTTTTATCTTTTAAAGGGATCAGGTTCGTAAATAACTGCAATTCTTTTTCCGTTGAAATATGCAGGATGTGTAACCGTGAATTATATTTTTTGGCAAATTGCACTGCGACCAGGGAAGAAGTAAAGCATACCTCTGCATTCCTTATCACGGGATGATCGGTTGCAGTTAAATTCTCTTCTCCTTTTTCTGCAATGGCTTTTTGTAAATTTTCCCTGATCATCTTTTCATTTTCACAATGGGTAGCTATCAGCAACTCGCTCCCCGAAAAAAT
>SCQT01000050.1 GCA_004322015.1 Chitinophagaceae bacterium | reverse complement strand
GGGGGATCCGGAAATCGAAATTATATTTCCATACCAGGAAAGCCAGTGCGCACGCCAAAAGCAGCAGTGAAGTGCCTAACCGGCCAAGGAACCCATTCAGCCAGAGGCTGATCATATTCCCCATGGCGCCGCCCCAGGGAAAGGAAGCTGCCGGAAAAAGGAATGCAAAAGCAGTGCTGAGAAAAATAAGTCCGAAAATAAGATACCGGATGTTTCTGCCAATCCTGAAAATCCGGCGGCCGGTGATGAAGTTCACGCCGAGAATAAGAAATAAATAACAAAACAGGAATGAGGCGATCCCGACTCCATTAAAAAAGAATAAATGGGACGTATAAGCTCCGAGTCTTCCTAATAAATTATGTACGTCACCGGGCTCATTAAAAAAAACATTTGAAAAATTGCTTGAAACGATCTTCTGATCCGCTTTCCAGGTAGATAAATAAGAAATAAAAGCGATAAACAGATAAGTGGCAATAAGCAGGCAAGCCATACCCAACACCTTATGGGTACGTTCATCCTTCACCAGGGATTTTACGTTCACCTCCGGCTCTTTATCCTTTTTCATCACCGAATCGCTTTTAGGGGCAGGTTTCGGCTTGGGGGTTTTTAACTGGTTGGCTGGCATAATTTGAAGAGCAAAGATAAGCATTCAGGCAGCTAATTCCGCATATTATATGGCGGGTTTTGGCTTTCGCCGGGAAATGCCGGGAAATTCAAAATCTTTAGGGATGACTATGGCTTTGAGACAGTGTCTAAAAAAAAATTTGCTTCCTAACGAATTAGTTTTATATTTGTGCTGAAACACACTTTTTATTAATCATTTTAAAACTTTAATGTACTATGAAATCATTAACAAGGGCGGAAGAAGAAATCATGCAATCCCTTTGGAACCTGAAAAAGGCATTCGTGAAGGAGATCATCGAAGGATTGCCTAATCCCAAACCTCACTACAACACCGTTTCCACCATTATCGGGATACTGGTTGAGAAGGGATTTGTAAGCTATAAGGCTTATGGAAGATCGTACCAGTATTACCCCACTGTCAGCAAGGATGAATATTCCAAACGTACCATGAAAAAATATCTCAAGGGGTATTTCGATGGTTCTTTTGCGAATATGGTATCTTATTTTGCGAGGCAAAAAGATGTGAATATACAGGAAGTGGAAGAAGCTATTAAGGAGATCAAAAAGTCCAAAAAAGGTGGAAAATGATCCCATTTTCCATATATGCGTTGAAAGTCATTATCATTTCGGGATTTCTGTTCGGATATTATTATTTCGTACTCCGGAATGGGCGCTTTCATGAATGGAACCGCTATTACCTGATCCTGAGCGCCTTGATATCCCTGGCGCTGCCTTTTGCAAAGTGGTCGGCGCTTTTTTCAGGTTATAGCGGCTCCCAACGCATATATGCAGTTGAATTACAGGGTTTTACCGTCACTGCATCTTCTCATGTGTCTGTTCCCGCAAGCTGGGACTGGACTACCTGGCTCCTCGTCTTTTACCTGCTTATTTCGATCGTAATTGCCGGTGGTGTCATTGCCGGCATGTTAAAGATCCGAAGACGCATCCGCCAGGGTGAAAAGCAGAAATTTCCCGTTTTTACCTTAATCAGGCATCCCAAGATAGAAAGCCCTTTTTCTTTCTTTCGTTTTATTTTCTGGAATGACCTGCTTGCCATGGAGACACCTGAAGGGAGCCATATTTTCAGGCATGAACTGGCACATGTAAGGGAAAAACATTCAGTGGATAAGTTGTTGATGGAAATAATCCTTGCCGTTTTTTGGATAAACCCTTTTTTTCATCTTATCCGGAAAGAATTACACCTTATTCACGAATTTATTGCGGACCGGAGAGCATGTCATCATGACTCCGGAGTCGAATTTTCCGGTTACTTCTCTCCGCAGGATTATGCCACTTTATTGGTCAAACAATGTCTGCGAACAAATCATATCGGAGTGGCAAGTTATTTTTTTCAAAAACAACTGACCCGTCGTGTACGGATGCTCGTAAGAAATAATGAACCGCGTTTTACTTACATTAAGCGGGTAATGGCCATTCCTTTGATATTATCGGTAGCGCTGATTTTTATTTTTTTGCAAAGCCAGGCAGGTACCGGGCCCTCTTCAATCCATGCATTTACTTCTACAATCCAAAAGACGATCGCTCCTGCAGAAATTCACCTGCAGTCTCAAAAAAATGCTGAATCAGCAGGGCGGGATGCGAGAGAAGAAGTAGTTCGATCAGCAGGTGTACACCTTCTACAACCTCTGCCGCCGGTATTAAAAGAGATAACAGTCCGTTTGTTAAATGGCATCCGTGATTCTAAGATCGAAGATGCGGGAATTGAACCTGCCAAAGTATTTACATTCGTTGAGCAGATGCCTTCATTTCCCGGAGGGGAGGAGACCCTGATGAAATATCTTTCCGGCAATGTGCGCTATCCGGCTGCGGCCCGTGAAAACGGGATACAGGGAACGGTGGTGGTTCAATTCAATGTAAATCCGGGCGGGCATTTAAGTCATGTTACCACGGTAGGAAATCGGTTAGGCGGCGGGTTAGAGCAGGAAGCTATCCGGGTAGTAAAAACTATGCCTGACTGGATTGCAGGAAAGCAGAATGGCAAATATGTTACGGTACAATATTCCCTTCCGGTGCGGTTTGTGCTGCAAGGCGATGATGATCAAGCAGATAGGACAGCTTTTAAGAATATGCCCGCTCCACCACCCCCTCCTTCCCGGACTCCGAGCGTAAACATAAGCAATACTGCTCATAAAGTTTTCACGTTTGTGGAACAAATGCCTTCATTTCCCGGCGGAGAAGAGACTTTGATGAAATACCTCCATGATCATATCCATTATCCAACAGTTGCCAGGGAAGATGGCATCAGGGGGACTGTGGTAGTACAGTTCATCATTGACCCTGACGGACATTTAAGAAATATTACTACTGTGGGGAGGTGGTTAGGCGGCGGATTGGAGCAGGAAGCTGTCCGGGTAGTAAAAACTATGCCCGATTGGAATGCGGGAGTCCAGAATGGTCAAAAAGTAGCAGTGCAGTATTCTCTGCCTATAAGATTCGTTTTACAATAACAAAGAAGGATAAAAAAATTATTTTTTTATCCCAAAATATACTATATTTATAGTTTATAAACTAATATAATAAATTATTAAAAAGCAGAAAAACATGCTGAAAAGGCTTGAGAAAATGATCCCGGTCGTCTTATGCCTCTCGTTATTTCCTTTCAGTATAGCTTTTAGCTTAGGTCCGGAGACAGCAAAACGGAAAATGCGTGCCGGTTCAGTATTTATTGCCTGTGCGGTTTATACTGCCATGAACAGAGCGTTATCTATTTTTTATAAATCATCAATATAATTTATCATGAAAAGATCCATTTTAAAAATGAGCTTCTTATTAGGAGCCATGTGCGGCTGCTTCTTATGGAGCAGTTGCCGGAATAACGGAGTCGTTCAACCATCACAAAAAGACGCATGGGCGAAGATCATGCCACCACCTCCGCCTCAAAAGAAACCGCAAGCAAGGATAACAGATGTGTATAACCCACACCAGGTCTTCACTTTTGTGGAGCAGATGCCCTCCTTTCCCGGAGGTGAAACTGCGCTGATGCAGTATTTGCATGATCATATTAGTTATCCAAAGGATGCCAGGGAAAAGGGAATATCCGGGACTGTGGTTGTTCAGTTTATTGTTAACAGGGATGGCAGCCTGAGCGATTTCAAGATACCGGGAAAACACCTGGGTGGAGGTTTGGAGCAGGAATCCATAAATGTAGTGCAAAATATACCCAAATGGATACCCGGCAGCCAGGAAGGAGTAAAGGTAAATGTGCGGTATGCTTTGCCGGTCAGGTATGTTTTACAATAAATGTCGTTTGGTTTTTGGTTGATACATTAGAAAAGGATAGCGATATCGTTATCCCTTTGACATTTAAAGCCCTTTAAAAATATTACTGCTGTTTTTTACTTCCATACGCCAGGTCGCCTGCATCTCCAAGCCCCGGAATAATATATCCTTTCTCATTTAGTTTCCGGTCAATATCACCGGCCCATATTGACACTTCAGGGTAAGCATCCTGCACTTTCCGGATACCATCGGTTGCTGCTATTACCGATACCACATCTATGCGATTGGGCCGTCCGTATTTTAATAAATGATCTAAAGTCTTTACTAAGGAGGCGCCGGTGGCCAGCATCGGGTCGGCAAGGATCAGATGACTTTCGTCCAGAGGAGGGCATGACAGATAACCTAAGTTAATTTCAAAAGAGCCATCGGGACGATGCTCTCGAAAAGCACCTGCAAAGGCATGTCCGGCATGATCAAAAAAGCGGTTTAACCCCGTATGCAAAGGGATGCCGGCACGCAAAATGGTGGCTAAGACCGGCTGTTTAGTGAGGATTTTGCATTTGGCTGTTCCGAGAGGGGTTTGAATGTTTTTTTCAGAAAAAGCTAAATGCCTGCTGATCTCATAGGCGGCTATTTCTCCGATCCGTTCCATGTTATGCCGAAACCTCAGAGGGTCCTTTTGCACTTCCACATCCCTGATCTCAGCAAGCCAGTCACAGAGGATTGAATAATGTTCACTCAGATTGATGACCATATTGAAAAGATAAAAGGCAAAAGTTTAAAGATGAAAGCCTGAAACTTTGGAAGCATAAAGATAGGCTTATCGGTAAAATTACTGAAATGTATTATTCCGTAAAGGTTTATATTTGCGGCTTTGATGGGGGTTTAGCTCAGCTGGCTAGAGCGTTTGCATGGCATGCAAAAGGTCACCGGTTCGATTCCGGTAATCTCCACTCTTTTACACTGATAAAACAGGCAACTGTTACTTCAGCGTTTATTCCAATCCCGAGAAACTTTATTTACCTATTTACTGCAATTAATTTCTCATGAAATATCTCCGTCATACCATTATCTGGGTGATCATCTTCAGCATGGCAATGGGATTCCTGGAATCGGCGGTGGTAGTGTATTTGCGAGAAATTTATTATCCCGGTGGATTTGTTTTTCCATTAAAGTCTATCCATACGCGCGATATAGGGGTGGAGCTTTTCCGCGAAGCGGCCACGCTAATGATGCTGGTGGGCGTCGGTGTTCTGAGCGGAAGATCCCGGATGCAGCGTTTCGCATTTTTTCTTATAGCTTTCGGTGTATGGGATATTTTTTATTATATCTTTTTAAAAATTATTCTGGGATGGCCGCCAGACCTAATGACCTGGGACATCCTCTTCCTGTTACCTGTTATATGGGTAGGACCGGTGCTGGCGCCCTGCCTATTGTCGCTTTCCATGATCATTTTTGCAGGGATCATTTTAAAGATGGAAAAGAAATACGGCAGTATTAAGCTGCCTTCTCAGTCTTTGATCCGCCTCATTGCCGGGTCTCTGATGGTGATTGCCTCTTTTTGCGAGGACCCTCTCCGTCATTTATCTGCTTTTAACGGTAATAATCCGGACTATGTTCCCTCCCACTATTTATGGTGGCTTTTTATTTTGGGGGAAATGGTGATCTTTTCCGGTATTTACCGGTTATATATTTTACGGAAGAATCAACCTGAACTAAAGAATTAAGATAAGATGAAAAGGATTTTTGCATCTGTTATAACCATTGGCGATGAATTACTGATCGGGCAAACGGTGGATACCAATTCTGCATGGATTGCCCAGCGGTTGAACCACATGGGGATCTGGGTGTGCCACCGCTTAGCGGTGGGGGATGTACGGGAAGAAATTTTAGACGCGTTGCATTATGAAAGTGACCATGCAGATCTTGTTCTGATAACAGGGGGGCTGGGGCCCACTAATGATGATATCACCAAAAAAGTGCTGTGTGAGTATTTCCATTGTTCATTGAGAGAAGATCCGAAAACGCTGGAACGCGTGAAGAAGATGTTTTCTTCCAGAAACTTCCCGATGTTGGAAAGTAATCTTCGCCAGGCATTGGTACCGGATTGTTGCACGGTCGTTCCCAATGATTACGGCACTGCGCCGGGTATGTGGTTTCAGTCAAATCATGTGATATATGTTTCTATGCCGGGGGTGCCCCATGAAATGCAGGGAATCATGACTGACCGGATATTACCGGAATTAAAAACGCATTTTACCTTACCGGTAATTCTTCATCGCACTTTGATAACAATGGGATTAGGGGAGTCCCAGGTGGCAGAACGATTGATTTCGTTTGAAAAAAGTTTACCGGATAATATCAAATTAGCTTATTTACCGGGCAATGGATTGTTGAAGCTGCGTCTGACTGTCTTGGGAGATACACAGCAGGTACTCGCGCATGAATTAGATCAATATTATGTGGTAATGAAAGATATTTTACCGGATATTGCCGTCATTGAAGACGATGTTTCTTTAGAGGGCTGGATAGGTGAGTTACTGAAGAAAAATCATCTGACCATTTCTACTGCAGAAAGCTGTACCGGCGGATTGATTGCCAGCAAGATCACTTCTGTCCCGGGGAGTTCTGCCTATTACAAGGGTTCAGTAGTCAGTTATGCCAATGAGGTAAAGGAAAGAATACTGAACGTGCCTGCGGAGATTTTAGAGAGATACGGAGCAGTCAGTGAAGAAACAGTCATTGCGATGGTAAAAGGAGTCAATACTTTGCTTCATACGGATCTGGCAGTGGCGGTTTCGGGAATAATGGGACCTGAGGGAGGGACACCTGATAAACCGGTAGGAACAGTATGGATAGCAGCAGGTGCAGCGGATAAAATCCGTACTCATCTATATCATCTGCGTTACGGTCGTAGCCGTAATACGGAAATAACCGCCAATTATGCTTTGAGGATGCTGGGGGAAGCTATTATAGACGAGAATAAGAGGGTTTGACTTCATTTCCTTACATTTGTGAATTATAAATTTCAAAGGATAAAAATTCTCTATGTCTATCATTAATATGACTATGCCTAAGATGGGCGAAAGCATCATGGAAGCCACTATTCTCCGCTGGAATAAAAAGCCGGGTGATCACGTGAAAACGGATGAAACGGTATTGGAAATTGCCACTGATAAAGTGGACAGCGAAGTGCCTTCTATTGTGGATGGCGAGATCACAGAAATCCTTTTTAAAGAAAATGATGTAGTCCCGGTGGGCGCAGTCATTGCCAGAATAAATACTTCGGATGTTCAGGCAGAAAGTGAAGACGAAGATTTGCCATTATTGGTACCGGACGAAGAAGAGGGGGAATTGCATGAAGAGCGGGAGGAGCCACCGGTGCATGTCCATGAAGAGCCTGTGGAAGGATCCACTGTGAGTGCGGGTGATAACAGATTTTATTCTCCGTTAGTGCTCACGATAGCCCGTAACGAAGGCATCGGCATGGCTGAGTTGGAACAAATCCCCGGAACCGGATTAGAAGGAAGAGTCACTAAAAGAGATATTTTGAATTATGTGCAGAATAGAAAAAGTATGCCTGCTCAAAAGGCGGCGCCTGTAGAAGTAAAACAACAGGCTGCTGAAACCGGTAAAGAAGTATTGGCTACTTCCGGAGGTTTAAATTATGCCGGTAATGTGGAGGTCATTGAAATGGATCGTATGCGTAAGCTGATTGCCGATCACATGGTCATGAGCAAACACACCAGTCCGCATGTAACCAGTTTTAGTGAAGCCGATGTGACCAATATGGTGAACTGGAGAAACAAAATAAAAAAAGAATTTGAAAAAAGAGAAGGTGAAAAGCTCACCTTCACTCCTTTGATCATTGAAGCTGTCATTAAATGTATTAAGAAATTTCCCCTTGTCAACAGTTCGGTGGATGGTTCCAGGATTATCATCAAAAAAGATATTAATATAGGAATGGCCACCGCATTACCTTCCGGCAATCTCATTGTGCCTGTGATCAGAAATGCAGAAATGCTGAACCTTGTCGGATTGACGAAAAGGGTTAATCACCTTGCAAATGCTGCGCGAAATAATAAGTTAAGTCCTGACGATACAAGGGATGGCACCTTTACTTTTACCAATGTCGGCACCTTTGGCAGTTTAATGGGCACTCCTATCATCAATCAGCCGCAGGTAGCTATACTGGCTGCGGGGGTTATTAAAAAACGTCCGGTGGTGATTGAAACAGCCCAGGGCGATTCTATAGCTATCAGATACATGATGTATTTATCCATGTCTTATGATCACCGCATTGTGGACGGATCGCTCGGCGCTACTTTTCTGACAGCCGTGGCTCATGAACTGGAACAATTTAATCCCGACAGGGAAATGTAAGTTTTCCGTAAAATGTTGCATGGAAAATAATATTGTTCTATTTTGGAACAATGATTCACCACCTTAAATCAATAATTAATATCAGGAAGAGCTTTCTGATATTATTCTTCTGTTTACTTATTACTTTTCCACTAACTGCTCAAAAAATTTTTTTTGAGCAGTGTGCTAAGAGCACCATCGAAAGATTACAGCAATGGTATGATCCGGGGACAGGTCTGTACAAAACGACTGGTTGGTGGAATACTGCCAATGCCATCACCGCCTTGATTGACTATACAAGGCTCACGGGAGATACTTCGTATGTACACGTGATCAGGAATACTTTTAACAAGTGTAAAAATTTCTCTGTCAAGAGTCAGGGAAATGGTCCCGCTTATGTGGTGCATCATTTTATTAACGATTATTATGATGATGAAGGATGGTGGGCGCTTGCCTGGATTGATTTTTATGATTTAACCCATCAGGAGAAATATCTTCACATGGCGCAGACTATTTTCTCTGATATGGTAAAAGGATGGAGTGATGAATGTGGCGGAGGGCTTTATTGGAAAAAACCGGATCATGGAAAAAACTCTATAGAAAATGAACTGTTTATACTTACTGCCGCACGTTTGCATAATCGTATAAAAGATGCAACACTTGTATCGGGGAAAACCTGCCTGCAATGGGCCGTGGCGGATTGGGACTGGTTTAAGCAGGCACGCCTTATAAATAAGGATTTTTTAGTTGAAGACGGGTTAAATAAAAATTGCGTTGCAAAGCACGGATTTAATTTCACCTATAACCAGGGAGTCATATTAAGCGGATTGACCGAATTGGGAAATATTATTCGGGATGATTCATTAGAACAATTAGCGCTGAAGATTGCACATGCTGCCATGAAGGGCCTGATTTATCCAAACGGCATATTGAAAGAACCGGTGGAACCGCATTGTAATGCGGATGCAGTACAGTTCAAAGGTATCTTTATGCGTCATTTGGCAAATTTGTATCTGCAGACCAGTGATGTTTCTATCCGGCAATTTATTCTGAAGAATGCCACTCATCTATGGAACTACGCGCGGGACAAAAAGACCCATGAGATAGGCAGTGTCTGGAACGGGCCTTTTGACCATGGCGATGCAGGCAGACAAAGCGCTGCATTGGATGCGATCAATGCGGCCATTGCAGTTACGAATCAATAATGCAGATACACAAGTTTATTAAGGATTTGTTAAAATAATGTGTAAAAGTTTATCTGAGTTGTTATACTTTTTGGAATAATTTACGTCTAAACAACAGACTATAAAACACTCTCAAATGAAGACTTTATCGGAAACATGGTTTGTGGATGGGTATATTGATTTTGAGCTGAAGAAATACAAGCTGCTGGATTATCTGCAGACTGTAAATCGTTATTTTGATCAAAATAAGTTATATCCTCAGTTAGCAGATGTTATTTTTCACTATAATAACCTGATCGCTTTTCGTGAAAACAAGCAATACCTGCAGCAGCAATTTCCCAAACGGCTTTCACAAGTGGATATGGACAGACTTCAGATCATTTATGAAAAAATGATCAGAGATGATGAACTGATGCAGGAGCTGGAAGATATTATCCGGTATGCTATGGAAGAAATGCAGGGAACTATTAAAGGTGGAAAAGAAATTTATGATTTTGTGGAAGAAGAGATGAAGATAGCTCCTGTAGGCATTATCCCGTTGAGCAATAATGAAGGATATATTCTCGTGAATAACGGAGATATAAAAGAAACCCGCGCTTATGAATTTCATATCACTATTTTTGAAAAGCAACACGAAAAATACAGGGCTATGCGCACAGTGTTTATAGATTCATGGATAAAGAATTTTGCCAATACCCATGAATCCATTAAATCCGAACTTATCAGGAACAGAAATCAACTGCCCAATCCGGCAGTATATAGCGTTATCTCAAAGAAAACTTTCCCGTTGGAAGAAACTTTATTGCCGGTGGCGAAAAGATCATTAGTAAAATATATTACAGAGAGAGCAGCTTAGAGAAAGGCTGTATAGGCAAGGTCCATCAGAAATCAAAAATCGTTAACATTTATCCCATGTTTCGGAGTGTAGATCCTTTGGCTAAATGACATTGATTTGTGAATCCACAAGCTAAAAAGGGGCTATTCCCTTTTTCTCTCAAACCTCAGTTCCTGAATAACAAAACTGTCCCCTTTTTCTCTGAAAAAGAAAGTGGTTCTGTAAATACCCTTTTCAGTTTCCAGATTTCCAATACCGAAGCTGGAGCCTTCTCCCGAATTGCCTTTATGAATAAGCCTGAAGTTTTTAACGGCATTATTGGCAAAAAATTCTTTCAGGATAACCATTGCCTGCGATTTGCTGTAAGAATTGGCATTGGAAGGCAAGGTGATCTCCACCATACTATCGAAGTAATGCGAAAGCTCGTCCACATTTCCCTTTTTCAGGGCGGAAACTACATTATTAAAGGGATTACCTACTGTAAATGACATAAGCAATCCGCTAATTAACAGCGATTTACCAATGGTTTTTATGGGTAAAATCAATTTCATGGCTTAAAAATCTTCTTTAAATGAATGTAAATACGCACGAAAACTATGCCAATTTTCAATGATTTCCAGTAGGTTTGCACCATGCAACAGAAACCAGCTATTTTGATTATCATGGATGGATGGGGCCATGGTAAAGTACGGAAAGCCGATGCCATTGCTTTGGCTCAAACTCCCTTTGTAAGCTCCTTATATCACAAGTATCCTAATGCAGAGTTGATCACATGCGGCGAACTTGTTGGCTTGCCTGAAGGCCAAATGGGTAATTCGGAAGTAGGGCACCTGAATATTGGCGCAGGACGCATTGTCTATCAGGAATTGCAAAGGATCAATATGGCCATTAAAGAGAATTACCTGGCGATGAACAAAACATTGTCGGAGATATTAAAGAAAGCTAAAAATGAGCATAAAAAACTGCATTTTATCGGCCTGGTCAGCGATGGCGGCGTACATTCCCATATCAATCACCTGAAGGCCCTTGTATCCATCGCTCATGATAATGGTCTGAAAGACATTTTTATTCATGCTTTTACGGACGGACGGGATACAGATCCCAAGAGCGGATTGGGATTCCTGAAAGACCTGCAGCAGCATTTGGATAAAACCACCGGGAAAATCGCTACGGTTTGCGGCCGTTACTATGCTATGGATCGCGATAAACGCTGGCAAAGGATCAAATTGGCTTATGACGCTATGGTAAATGGAGAAGGTAAAAAAGCAATGGATATTTTCGACGCGGTACAGGAATCTTACAAGGAAGATGTAACGGATGAATTTATCAAACCGATCATTCATGTGGATGAAAATGATCAGCCGCTTACAACCATTCAATCAGGAGATATAGTGATCTGCTTCAACTTCCGGACCGACCGTTGCCGGCAGATCACGCAGGTCTTGACCCAGGAGGATATGCCTGATTTCGGCATGAAAAAATTGGACCTGGATTACATTACTATGACTGAATATGACAAGGATTTTAAAAATGTTCCTGTTTTGTTTGAAAACAGGGATCTGACGATGACGATAGGAGAGGTGCTGGAAAAGACCGGTAAGAAACAGATCCGCATTGCAGAAACGGAAAAATATCCGCATGTCACTTTCTTTTTCAGCGGAGGAAGAGAATCAGTATTTAAAGGGGAAAGCCGTATCCTCGTTCCATCTCCTAAAGTGGCAACTTATGACTTACAGCCCGAAATGAGTGCGCAGGGGTTGACCGATAAGCTGATCCCTGAATTGAATAATAAAAGCGCCGATTTTATCTGCCTGAATTTCGCCAATGCAGATATGGTCGGCCATACCGGTGTGTGGGATGCCGTGATCAAAGCGGTGGAAACTGTGGATCACTGTGTAGAACAGGTAGTAACGGCTGCTCTCAAAAACGGTTATCGTGTTTTCCTGACTGCCGATCATGGTAATTCAGATCATGAGATCAATGAAGACGGCTCACCCAATACCCAACATTCTCTTAATCCTGTTCCGTTCTTTATTATCAGCGATGATTTTAAAGGAAAAATCAAAAACGGTAAATTAGGAGATATTGCGCCGACTATTCTCTATTTTATGGGAATTGAAGTTCCGGAGGAAATGACGGGGGATTTGTTGGTGGAAAAAGATAAATAAGAGGATCTAAGATTTTTGTGTGTCAGGTATGAACCCGTAAGCTTCCCACAAAGACGCGAAGCACACAAAATCTTTTCTTTGCGCTTTTGGGGCTTTGTGGGAAATTATAATATCTTCATAATGATTCCGGGGAATGAAAATGTGCAATCCGTTAACACCGTGGTAGGAGAAACCAATGACGGTTATCTGAATGACATCCGCGGCAGGCATGTGCATGCGGAAGATGTGGAGAAATCGTTGCAAGCAGCATCTTCAGGACCCATGGCAGAAGGTAATGTGGGAGCTGGCACCGGCACTATTTGCATGGGATTTAAAGGCGGTATCAGAGCTTCTTCCTGCGTTTTGCCAACATCGAAAGGGGGATATACAGTCGGCGTTTTGGCACAAACTAATTTTGGGGGTATTCTTTCCATTGCCGGTGCTCCGATAGGAAAAAGCATTAGGCACTTATTATATGTCGGGCGAAACGAATTATAAAGTGGATGGTTCCTGCATGATTCTCATTGCCACCAATGTCCCGTTATCGTCACGTAATTTAAAACGGCTTGCCAAGCGATCTTTTCTGGCATTAGGTTCGGTGGGTTCTTTTTCTTCCAATGGAAGCGGTGATTATTCCATTGCCTTTTCTACCGACACTGCTACGTATATTCCTTATGAACCGAAAAGCCTGGTGCAGGAAGTGCCGCGCCTGAGCAATGATGCTATGTCGCCGCTCTTTCTGGCTGTCAAAGAAGCCACTGAAGAAGCTATTTATAATTCTTTATTTATGGCTCAGGATATGAAAGGATATCAGGGGCATGAAGTGAAAGCCATGCCTTTGGATAAGACTTTAGAAATTTTGAAACATTACAGCGTGATAAAATAACTTTGCGGATAAATCTATTTTAGTTTTTCAGATGCGCGTTGTCATATATACTGATATCTTACCAAAAAGTGAAAAGGACTGGCACGGAAAGGATTGGTTTATCTATGAAATCATTCATTGTATTGCCGAGGCACATTCCGAACATGAGTTTATTATTGTTTCCAAGGAATCATTTGATGAATCACCTTTTCATTTGGAGAATCTGAAACATGTTTCGTTAGAATCTTCACATTCAACGAAGTTTTCCTATTACCGCTTGTTCAATTGGAAATTGCCTGCATTATTGAAAGAAGAAAAAGCAGATGCATTGCTTTCGCTGAACGGGTTTTTACCGATGAAAAGCAAAACCCCTTCTTGCCTGGTGGTGCAGGACATTTCTTTTATCCAGACTAATTTATCCAAATCAGATAACGGACAGCGTTATTTAAAAAAACATTTTGGGGAATATCTGTCCAACGCAGGTTCAATAGTTACTTTTTCTGATTATTGTTGGGAAAAGTTGGTAAATACATTCAAAATTTCCAATGAGAAAATAAGTGTTATTCGTAAAGGAATACACAACGATTTTCGGCCGCTTGGCTGGCAGGAAAGGGAAGAAGTTAAAAATAAACATACAGATGGACGGGAGTATTTTATTTACGCCGGGAATATCAGCGGTGACAAGAACATCATCAATATGCTGAAAGGCTTTTCGGTGCTGAAAAAAAGATTGCGATCCAATATGGTTTTGATATTAGCAGGAAAAGAAGACCGGACATACAAAGAATTTCCGGAACTGATGAGATCTTATCATTTCCGGGATGATGTAAAAAGGCTGGGGTACGTTCCTGTTTCTCAGATGGCGAAGCTGGTCGGTGCAGCTTATGCACTGATAAGCCCTTCGGTGATGGAAAGCTATAGTTCTTCCGTGACAGAAGCATTGCGATGTAAGGTGCCTGTATTGGCTGCTGCCGGTTCCGTGTATGAAGAATTAGCAGGGGAAGCTGCTTTATATTTCGATCCGTTTATACCGGATGATATAGGAGATAAGTTTTGTCAGATATATAAGGATGAAAATCTTCGTGCTATGCTGATAGCTCATACAGATGAAAAATCCGGTCAGTTTAACTGGAACAAAACCTCCGATGCGATCTGGAATTGTATGCTGCAAGTGGTGAAATAGCATTAACTTTGCAGGGCTTAAGCAACAATCGGTAATAAGCAGGCAGCGACTAACAATTAACCATTTATCAATCAACAATCAGTCATTTAACAATCAACGATCAGCAATATATTTCTGAAACATGTATAAGAAATCCTCCATCAACATAGACATTCTTCTTGGTGAAGATAAGGTTCCTGAGAACATTTCATGGAAGGCCACAGACAGCAGCGCAGAAGGTCTTCAAAGAGCCAATGCCATGATACTCTCATTCTGGGATAATGCAGATAAAAGCACTTTACGCATTGACCTTTGGACAAGAAATATGAATTTGGATGAAATGACAGGTTTTTATTACCAGGTTTTTCTTGGGATGGCAGATACTTATCATCGGGCAACCAAAGACGTGGAGATGAGGGAAGAGATCCGGAAATTTGCATTGGAATTCCTGAAGAAATACCGTGCCAAACAAGAGGTGGCCTCTCCGGAGGTAAAAAAACAATGATCAAAGATCGGATCAAATAGTGTGACGAATCTTTACATAAGTTTTTTAGTTTCATTCAAAATAAGAAACAATGGAAGACCAAATCCTGGGTTTGCACCATATAACTGCCATTGCCGACAATGCCCAGCGCAATTATGATTTTTACACTAAAGTATTAGGATTACGTCTGGTAAAAAAAACCGTCAACTTTGATGATCCCGGAACCTATCATTTTTATTATGGTAATGAAAGGGGAGAACCGGGGACTATCCTGACTTTTTTCCCCTGGGAAGGCATTGGTAAAGGACGTAATGGAACGGGGATGGCTACTGAAATTGCTTATACTGTTCCCGAAGGGAGCTTTAAATTCTGGAAAGAAAGGTTCGGGCGGTACAAAGTAAAAACCGGAGAACCTGTTGAACGTTTCAGGGAAATATATCTTCCTTTTGCCGATCCCGACGGACTTGAAATGACGCTGATCGTTCCCGGAATGAAAGATGAACGCCGGCCATGGACTACCGGTGAGGTAAATGAACAAACGGCAATCAAAGGATTTTATAATGTATCGCTTGCTCTTAAACATCCCGATCCGACTGCTGATATCCTAACTAATGTCTTTGGTTACAAACAGGTGAAACAGGAAGGGAATCGTTACCGTTTTCTCACAGACTCAGTTCCCGCCGCCTCTGTGATAGATATTTTGGCTGACGATAAGGGACATCCGGGTTATAATGCAGGAGGAACTGTTCATCATATTGCTTTCAGGGTGAAAGATGAGGAAACGCAAATGCGTTACAGAGAGAAGGTTCTTCAGGCCGGATTACAGGCGACGCCTAAAATTGACCGGGACTATTTTTTCTCCATTTATTTCCGTGAGCCGGGCGGTGTTTTATTCGAAATTGCCACGGAAAATCCAGGTTTTACCAGGGATGAACCTTTAGCCGAATTAGGCAGCCATCTGAAGTTACCTAAACAATTCGAACAGGCAAGAAATAAAATTGAAAAAGTGTTACCCGTTTTAAAAACCATTTAGCTATGGCTGACATAAAATTAGAGCTTGACAAATTCAATAACGGTGCTTTCAGATTATATGAAGATGGCCACAAACAGGGAGAAATGATATTGCAGATCTCGGACGGAAAACTAACGGTTTTTCATACGGAAGTTTCACCCGAAAGTGAAGGGAAAGGATATGCGAAGCAATTGCTGGATGCCATGACAGCCTATGCAAGAGAACATCAACTGAAGGTGGTGCCCCTTTGCCCTTATGTGCATGCGCAGTTCCGGCGTCATCCGGAATTATACGAGGATATTTGGGCTAAGGAATAAATATAAAAAGCATGATACCGTTTCCTTACATCATGGTTTTAAGTAATTGTAAATGCATAAAGAATTAATTATAGAAGCCGGTAATAAGAACAATCCGGCAAAAGCTTTAATTATGTTACATGGAAGAGGTGCAAACGCTGAAGATATCCTGTCACTTGCCGCTTATCTGACTGTAAAAGATTATGCTTTATATGCGCCTCAGGCGACACACAATACCTGGTATCCTTATTCCTTCATGATAGAGCCTGCAGAGAATGAACCCTGGTTAAGTTCTGCTTTGGAATTAGTGGGAAAAACCGTAAAAAAGATTAGCGGTAGGGGAATTTATAGAGATCATATTTATTTCCTGGGATTTTCACAAGGCGCCTGCCTTACTTTAGAATATGTTGCACGTCATGCTGAAAAATATGGCGGTATTGTTGCTTTCACAGGTGGGTTGATCGGCGATAAAATTTATGCGGAAAATTATAAAGGAGATTTTGCGGATACACCGGTTTTTATTGGAACGAGTGAACCTGATTTTCATGTTCCGGTGGGCAGGGTCAATGAAACCACCGATGTCTTAAAAAGCATGGGAGCATCGGTTACTGAAAAAATATATGAAAATATGGGGCACACCATCATTCAGGATGAGATTGATATGGCAAATAACATTATTTTTATATAGGCCTATTTTTATTTTCAAAAAAATAAATCCTGTCTCCCGAAACTTCTTCTTTCCGGACAGGTTGTTGCTTTGTCAGGACGGGTGCAGGTATTCCCTGCCCGCAGAAGCTATTGCTCGAAATAACCCTGGCTTCATCCCAGATACCCGATGAAATAAATGATTGCAACGTTTTTGCCCCCCCCTCGATCAGGACGGATAATATTTTCTTTTCGTAAAGAACGTGGAGTATATCTGTTAAAATGGTTCCGGAGAATGGGATCTGTATCCATTCAGTATCCTTTCTTCTCTGTTGTTTTTCTGCATTGAAAATCAAGGTTGGGACTTCATTATCAAAAATGTGCAGGTATTCGGGTAGCCTTAGTTTTTTATCCAGAACGATCCTTACCGGTGAGTTGCCGCTCCATAAGCGATTCGTCAATCGCGGATCATCGGACAATGCCGTATTGGTTCCTATCAGAATAGCTGATTCCCCGCTTCTCCATTTGTGCACTAACCGGTTAGTGTATTCATTGGATATCGGCACTTTTTGATTGCCTGGCAACCCGATAAATCCGTCCGCAGTTTGTGCCCATTTCAAAATGATATAGGGCCGCTTTTTTTCGTAAAAAGTGAAAAACCGTTTGTTCAGTTCTTTGCCCTCCGCTTCACATATTCCCGTGGTCACATCTATGCCTGCTTCGCGTAATTGCGCAATGCCGCTTCCTGAGACCTTTGGAAAAGGATCTATATTGCTGATAACCACCTGTGGTATTTTATGATGGATAATCAATCGGGTACAGGGGGGGGTCTTACCGAAATGGGAACAGGGTTCTAAGTTAACATATAAAGTGGATTTTTCTATCAGGTGTTTTTTATCTTCAGACACGCTTTGAAGGCAATTTACTTCCGCATGGGCCTCACCGTATTGTGAGTGATATCCTTCTCCGATAATTTTATCTTTATATAACAGCACTGCTCCCACCATTGGATTGGGCGCTACCTTTCCCATGCCGAACTTTGCCAATTGCAGGCAACGTTGCATCATTTGTTCATGAATATTTTTCATTGAATAGCGAAGATAATCAGAATTTATGCTACAAGTCTTACTTTTGGAGTTATGTCTATTAAAGAGTCTTTCCGGCGACTCGTACAAGAACTATTGCCGCTTTACTCAGAGCGGGATGCCACTCAAATCTCCGATATGGTTTTTGAGCATGTAACCGGACTTTCCAGGCTTGACCGTATTACAAAATCCGGGATTTTTCTGACTACTTGGCAACAGCAAAAGTTGGACGAGATGGGAAAACGGTTGCTGCACCATGAGCCGGCACAATATGTCATAGGAGAAGCCTGGTTTTATCGTTTAAAGTTTAAAGTAAATAAAAACGTACTCATTCCCCGGCCTGAAACCGAGGAATTAGTTACATGGATCATTGAAGACATAAAAAAAGAGTATCCGTTATCAGAAGAAGATGAAAAAAAACCTCTTGCAATTTTAGACATTGGCACAGGCAGCGGCTGCATAGCCATTGCACTGAAAAATAGTATGCCGGCATGGCAAGTCCTTGCCATTGACAAGAGTAAGGATGCACTCGATATGGCAAAGGGAAATGCTTTGGATAACCAGGCAAATATTTCATTTTATGAAATGGATATTATGGAAAACAAACACACTTCTTCGTTGCCTCAAGCAGATATTATTGTCAGTAACCCGCCTTATATTCCTTTCAAGGAACGAACGGAGTTACCGGCAATGGTAAAAGATTATGAACCGGGAATGGCTTTATTCGTTCCTGACGATGATCCGTTATATTTTTATAAGGCTATTGTAGAATTATCCGAGGCAAAATTAGCGGAGGGCGGCAGGTTATATTTTGAAACTCATCAGAATTATGCAGCCTGTGTGGCAGAGTTGTTAAAGGAAGCACATTTCATAAATATAATTCTTAAAAAGGATATTTCAGGGAATGACAGAATGGTACGGGGAGAAAAAAGCTGAAATATGAAGACAAGCTAATAATTTTTATCTATAAAAATATGATATCAAATAGTTTATATTTATATATTTGCTATTCACTCCATTAATAAAATAAGCAAGCAATCAAGCAATCAAACAATCAATGAAGCAATAGAACAATGAAGCAATAGAACAATGAAACAATGACGCTCGTACAATTGGAATATATTATCGCTTTAGACACTTACCGCAGTTTTGTGACTGCTGCGGAAAAGTGTTTTGTTACACAACCCACCTTAAGCATGCAGGTCCAGAAGTTGGAGGATGAGCTGGGTGTAAAACTATTTGACAGGACTAAACTTCCGGTAGTCACCACAGAAATGGGTAAGCTGGTGATAGCACAGGCACGTACCGTGATCAAAGAAAGCATGCGGATACCCGAAATAGTTTCCGGTTACCGGGGGGAAGTAAGAGGTGCTTTAAAAGTAGGTGTTATACCCACGCTTGCACCTTATCTGCTGCCTCCTTTAGTGGCGAAGTTTACCGCCCACTATCCTTTGGTAAAGCTGGAGATCTGGGAGTATCCTACGGAAGTAGTGTCTGAACATTTAAAAAAAGGTCTCCTGGACTGTGGCCTACTGGCGACGCCGTTAAATGATAAGCAGCTCCATGAGACACCGCTATTTTACGAATCTTTTGTAGTATTTACCTCCCCCGAAAATGCCCTTTTTTCTAAAAAGATCCTCCGGCCTGAAGATCTGCCACATTCAGATATATGGCTTTTAAATGAAGGTCATTGTATGCGTAACCAGGTGTTGAATATTTGTTCGAGAAAAGAAAATATACGGGCCCTGAAAAATTTAGAATATAATACCGGGAGTGTGGAAACGCTCAAGCGTATGGTGGAACTGAATGCAGGCTGGACTATTTTACCCGAATTATCCATCAGCGATTTGAGCAGCGAACAGTTGGATATGGTCAGATACTTTCGTACCCCCGAGCCGGTTAGAGAGATCAGCCTGGTGACCGACCGGCATTTTGTAAAGGAAGGTATCCTGAAAGCCCTGAGAAAAGAAATATTACTGCAGGTACCCGAAAAGATGAAAGTGAAGGCAAAGAAAGAGATAGTGGATATTCACCGGTGAAAGAATCTCACTATTTTGAACATTACTGATGCGGGCGGTAATATTTCAGGGCAGTCGGCATTAGATTTTCTATTTGCGCCACACGATTTGCATCGCTGGGGTGGTCGCTCAGGAACTCAGGCGGATTCTGTCCCTGGCTCATCCTTGTCATGCGTTGCCAGAAAGGAATGGCAGCACGCGGATCATATCCGGCCATGGCCATAAACATTAATCCTAATTCGTCAGCCTCATATTCATCCCTGCGGGAAAAGGCTAACATTCCCAAATTACCTCCAATACCGAAAGACTGCAGGAAGATATTTTGCACTTTCGGATCACGGTCTAAAGCCGTTGCTCCGGCAATTTCGATGCCCTGTGCGATTAATTGCTGGCTCATCCTTTCATTCCCATGACGGGCGATAGCATGTGAAATCTCATGCCCCAACACCACGGCCAATCCTGCTTCATTCTGTGTAATAGGTAACAGCCCTGTATAAACCACCACCTTGCCGCCGGGCATACACCATGCATTGGCCTGTTTACTTTCCACTAAATTAAATTCCCAATGATATCCTGCCACCCGGTCTGCCATGCCATGCGAATCCAGGTATTGGGTCACTGCATTAGCAATACGGGTTCCCACACGCCTCACCATTTCCACGTCTCTGTTATCAGGATTGGCCACCACTTTATTGCTTGATAAAAAAGAACGGTACTGGCTGACGGCCAGTTGATCCATGGTACTTTCAGGAATAAGATTGAGCTGTTTTCTCCCCGTCAACGGGACGCGTGCACAGGAAAAACAAAGAATTGCTATACAAACCCCTGATATAAAATACTTCTTCATAATTAGACAGGTTTATTTCGACAAGAATAGCAATCACTATACCAAAATGCCCTGTTTAAGGCAGATGATGATGTTTCTTTCTATGTTTGGTTAGCGGGACCTTACTCTCCGTGCCTCTGAGCAGACGATGAATATTTTTTTGGTGGGTTAAAATAACCAGCAGGGCAGTGGCAATGGCAAATAGTTTATACACTAATTCATGTTCTCTGAAAATAAAAATCAATAAAAGCGGAAAGGCCACACCGGCTAAAATAGAACTGAGAGAAACATACTTAGTGAGGAACAACATCAGCATAAAAACTCCGACACAACTTAAAGCTACTAGTGGCTGGATCGTAAGCACCATCCCAAAAAGGGTGGCAATCCCTTTCCCTCCCCTGAAATCATACCACACGGGAAAGATATGTCCCACTACAGCGGCCAGACCTAACCCTATTTGAAAATTGATCAATTGAGTCATGTGCTCAGGCATGGCATAATACGGCAACAGATAAGCCAGTTTTACAGCAATCACGCCTTTCAGCATATCTAAAATCATTACCAAAGTGCCCACCCTCGGTCCCAAGACTCTAAAAGTATTAGTGGCGCCGGCATTTCCACTTCCGTATTCCCTGATATCTAAATGAAAAAAGCGCTTACTGATCCACGTGGCATTAGATATGGAACCTATGAGGTATGCCAACACAATAAGATATACTTCCGGCATGGAAACGTCCTTTAAAGGATTATGTATTACGGGCAAATATATGATAAAATGCCCGGTATATTGTTCGGATCAGGAGGGTAAAATCTGTTAAGCCCGATTTTGCTTATTCAAAATGGGTTTAAAAAAGCCGTTCTGTAAAAGAGCGGCTTTATATTTTTAACTGTTTTGTTCTTCTGTCTTCATACCATAATGGCCACCCCCCGGGCGCCTGTTACCATGTCCGCCTTCTCTCCTTGGAGCAGGTGCTACATATCCTTCGGGCTTGGGCATCAGAATTTTACGGGAAAGTTTGAATTTGCCTGTTTTAGGATCGGTACCCGTAAGTTTCACTTTCACTTTATCACCTTCTTTCAAAACTCCGTCCAGATTTTCCAGGCGAGACCAGGATACTTCAGAGATGTGTAACAACCCTTGTTTACCCGGCAGGAATTCTACAAAGGCGCCGTAAGGCATAATGGATTTAACCGTTGATTCATACGTTTCACCTACTTCAGGCTCGGTTACAATACCTTTAATCCAGTTAAGCGCTTTCTCCATCGAATCTTTGTTGGAAGAATATATCCTTACCTCGCCATGATCGTCCACTTCTTCGATATTGACAGTAGCTCCTGTTTCTCTTTGAATTTCCTGTACCACTTTTCCGCCCGGCCCGATAACAGCGCCAATGAAGTCGCGGGCGATGATTAGCTTTTCCACACGCGGAGCCTGCGGCTTGGGTTCAGGACGATAGGCGGCAATCGTTTGGTACATGTGGTCTAAGATAAATAATCTTGCTTTGCGGGCATGCTGCAATGCTTCACGCATTACATCCATACTCAAGCCATCCACTTTGATATCCATCTGCACACCGCAAATACCATCTCTCGTTCCGGTCACTTTGAAATCCATATCTCCCAAATGGTCCTCATCACCCAGGATATCTGTCAGGATTGCATATTTCCCGTTTTCTCCTGAAATCAATCCCATGGCGATGCCGCCCACATGCTTCGGGACGGGAACACCTGCATCCATGAGGGCCAACGAGCCGGCACAAACCGTAGCCATTGAGGAAGATCCATTAGATTCCAAAATATCTGAAACCACACGAACCGTGTAAGGATAATCTTTGCCGGGGAACATCTGCTTCAGGGAACGCATGGCTAAATTACCATGGCCTACCTCCCTTCTGCCGGGGCCGCGCATAGGTTTTACTTCTCCCGTAGAATAAGGAGGGAAATTATAATGTAAAATGAAATTCGAGTAAACGGAAGTAGCTGCATTTTCTAATAATAATTCATCTTCCGGCGTACCTAATGTTACGGTAGATAAAGATTGCGTTTCCCCTCTGGTAAATAGAGAGCAGCCATGAGGAGAAGGAAGCAAGCCTACTTCTATAGATAAAGGCCTTACCTGGTCCAAAGCGCGTCCGTCCAGACGGATGTGTTCATCCAAGATCATCTTGCGCACTACTTCCCATTCCAGGTCATCATAATAACGTTTCGTGGCTTTTTTATCATCATCTGTTGCTTCTTCACCTAAAGATTCTATAAATTCATCTCTGATTTTCTTCAGAAAATCCGTACGTTCCGCTTTGCCCAAAGCGCTTTTGGCTATACGGTAAATTTTATCCGTCGCATATTCCGCTAATTTTTGCTTTAATGCTGCATTTTCATAGGGTTTTGAATAGTCCAGATATTTAGCTTTAGAGCCGGCTAAGTCATGGAGTTCTTTTTGCGCTGCAATTTGGATTTTAATTGCCTGATGAGCGGCTTCGATAGCCTGCACTAAATCCTCTTCGCTGCACTCCTTGCTTTCTCCTTCCACCATCATAATGTTCTTTTCTGAAGCAGCTACGATAAATTCCATATCCGATTTTTCTAACTGAGCCCGCGTTGGATTAATCACGAAGTCCCCGTCCACTCTGCCCACTCTCACTTCAGAAATGATTTCCTGAATGGGGATATCAGAAACGGCCAGTGCCGCTGAGGCAGCTAATCCGGCTAAAGAATCGGGCATCACTTCCGGATCAGAAGAGATCAGGTTGATAACCACCTGTACATCACAGAAATAATCTTCAGGAAATAAAGGTCTCAAAGCTCTGTCCACCAAACGGCTGATCAATATTTCATAGTCAGATAATCTTCCTTCGCGTTTGAAAAATGAACCGGGGATACGCCCGGCAGAAGCAAATTTTTCCTGGTAATCCACAGACAGAGGGAAAAAATCCTGCCCTTCTTTAGGTTCTTTGGTCGCACACACGCTGGCAAAAAGAATGCAATCGCCCATACGGACTGTCACTGCGCCATTGGCCTGACGTGCCACTTTACCTGTTTCAATGGTAATATTTCTTCCATCCCCTATATCAAAGGTTTTAGAAATTGCTTGTAAACTCATAAAATATGTTTTAATAAAATATATACAAAAAACTATTCCCAACCTTGGTCAGTTGGGAATAGCTATACAGTGACGGTCATGATTTACTTACGAAGTCCTAACTTCTCGATCAATTCACGGTAACCCTGGAGGTTAGTACGGGAAAGATAAGTGAGCAACCTCTTCCTTTTACCTACCATTTGAAGTAAACCACGATTCGTGGAGAAATCTTTTTTATTACCTTCATTCAAATGGCCGGATACGCTGTTGATGCGTTCGGTGAGTAAGGCAATTTGAGCTTCAATAGAACCAGTGTTCTTTGCGCTGCCGCCAAATTCTTTAAAAATATTGGCTTTTTTTTCTTTAGTTAAATACGGCATTTTGCGTCTGAATAAATGTTTTATCTCTTTTTTTCCGGCGCAAAGGTAATTTATTTTAAAAATCCTGCAAAAAGTATTCTGATCAGGAAAAGCTGACGCTGGCATTGTCTATGACCTTACCATGTTCGGTACGCAGCACCCGCGAAGGAAATTTCTGAAGGACCAGATAGTCATGCGTGGCCATGATGATAGACGTATTGTAATCTTGCCCGATCTGAATAAGCAATTGCATGATGCCATCAGAAGTTTCAGGGTCCAGGTTCCCCGTGGGTTCGTCCGCCAGGATCAGCTTGGGAGAATTGAGTAATGCACGGGCAATGTCCACACGTTGCTGCTCGCCGCCGGATAATTCATAGGGCATTTTAAATCCTTTGGTTTTTAACCCGACTTTGTCAAGCACATCGTTGACCTTTTCTTCTATCAATGCGCGGTCTTTCCATCCGGTAGAACGCAGCGTAAAAATCAGGTTATCCTGCACATTCCTGTCCGTGAGCAGTTGAAAATCCTGGAACACCACCCCTAAATTTCGCCGCAGGTAAGGAATGGTTTTCCAGTTCATCTTCTTTAAATCATAACCCGCCACCGAGCCTTCGCCTTCTCTTAAAGGCAGCTCGCCATACAGTGTTTTCAGCAGGCTGGATTTACCGGTGCCTGTCCTGCCTATCAGGTAAACAAATTCCCCTTTATTGACAGTAACGTTGACTTCGCTCAGAATAAGGGAGTCGCCCTGGTAAATCTTGGCATTCTGCAAAATCACTAATGCATTTTCGTTCATAAATTCCATTTGGGTCTGATAACGGGACAAAGATAGGATTTATTCAGGGGCGTGGAAAATGCAATATCTTCTTTTATGGCCGGGGTAATTTTCCATTGCAATTTTGAACGAAATCACAAATATCAAAAAAACATATAATCTACAATTACTGAAATTCAAAAATCAAAAAACCTTCAGATTCGACAGGTTTGAATTTTGACGTTTTAGAAATAATGTTTTCCATCAAATAATTTATTAGGAATTTCATCGGACAGCACCGCATAGTTAAATCCCTTTTGCAGGCAAAAAGCGCCTGTCTCCCCATGCTTATTGACAGCCAGGAAGCCAAGCTGAATAGATTTAGCATAATTCAGGTTGTGCTTTACTACCCGCTCTACAGCGATTTTGCAGGCTTCTTCCGGTGAATGTCCGACCCGCATCATTTCCACCACTGTGTGTGTCCCGCAGATCCGCATATTGGCTTCTCCCACACCGGTAGAGGTAGCTGCACCCACGTTATTATCCACAAACAATCCATCGCCAATAATGGGGGAATCGCCCACTCTTCCATGCATTTTGAACGCCATGCCACTGGTAGTGCAGGCTCCGCCCAAATTACCTTTTTGATCAATGGCAATAATCCCGATGGTGTCATGATTGTAAATATTCCCCGGCAATTTCAGAGGACTAAAAGCAGTTGTATCTCCCGGCGGAGGCGGGGCAGTCATATTTTCTATATTCATCACCGGCTGGTATTTGGATGTTTTCAACCATTCTTTCCAGGCTTTTTCTGCTTCAGGTGTGAGCAGATCCACTTTTTTAAATCCCTGCGATAAGGCAAATTGTAAGGCGCCATCAGCCACCAGCATGACATGGGGTGTTTTTTCCATCACCAACCTCGCTACAGAAACAGCATGGACAATGTATTCCAGACATCCTACCGAACCGGCATTACCGAATTCATCCATCACACAGGCGTCGCAGGTGACATGTCCGTCCCGGTCGGGATAGCCGCCTAAGCCTATAGTGTGAATATTCGGATCAGCTTCCGGAACTCTTGCCCCCGCTTCCACTGCATCCAATGCCCTGCCGCCTTGTTTTAGTATTTTCCAGGCTGCCTCATTGGCCTGCAGTCCGAAATTCCAGGTGGAAACCACCAGGGGTTTTAGGGCTGGTTTAGCTTCCTTTACTGCGGAAAGGATTGATTTCTTGTCCACGGCAGCTACCCCGGTGCCCAAAGCGGCCATCTTCAAAAATTTTCTACGATCTTGCATATATTATTTTATTCCCCCTGGTATTCAATTCCATGTTCATCCCATTTGATTATTTTGAATGTGCTTTTTGCATTCATGTCAGTATAATCTTTAGTTGATAAATCTTCTCCCGTAAATTCTTGGATAAGCTAATCAGGTTCCTTCTGCGGATGCTTCCGGTTAACGATTGTTATACACACGGTGAATGTCCAGCTTTCGGATTCATTCTTTCATTTCCCATACCAGCGCGCTGGCGCCAAGAATAGCTGCATCACTTTCTTTCAGCTCGGAATTGATCAGTTTTACTTTATCCTTCCAGATCTGCAATACATTTTCATTCATGTATTTCCGGGTGGGGTTGATCAGCAGATCACCGGCACGGGCAAGTCCACCAAACAAGATGATAGCTTCGGGCGCAGAAAAAGCAATATAATTGGCTAAAGCTCTGCCTAAAATCCGGGCAGTTATATCTACTGCCTCCTTGGATAATTGATCACCCGCCAAAGCGGCATCACATATTTCTTTAGATGTAATATCTTCAGGATTTGAATTCCTGAATACGCTATCTGTTTCTTTTTCTTTCAGTAATTCAACCATCGTACGGACTATACCTGTCGCAGAAACATAAGTCTCTAAACAGCCATATCTGCCGCAACCACACAACCTTCCTTCTTCTTTTACAAGTACATGGCCTAACTCACCGGCAAAACCATCATGGCCATACACTAATTGTCCGTTGATGACAATACCGCTGCCAAGTCCCGTACCTAAGGTGATCATGATAAAATCTTTCATCCCCCTGGCTGCGCCATAAGTCATTTCACCGATGGCGGCAGCATTTGCATCATTCGTCACTTCTACGGGCAGGTTAAATTGATCCTGCACTAAGTTGGAGAGAGGAATAACACCCTTCCAGGGCAGATTAGGGGCAAATTCAATAGAACCGTGATAATGATTTCCATTGGGTGCCCCAATGCCAATTCCCTTGATCTTGTTACCGTTATTTGTCACTTTATCCAATAAAGGAGAAATGCCCCGGTGGAGCGCATCCATATAAAGGGAAATATCCTGATGATCTTTGGTCTTAATGGATCCCTGGTTTAAAATATTTCCCCTGCGATCTACTATTCCAAAAACTGTATTGGTGCCGCCTATGTCAATGCCCACCGCTAATGGCTGACTCATAATCTATTCCTTGTGATTTTAATATTCCTTTTACCCGATATGCGAAGAAAGCTAAAAATGCAAAGGTAACTACCGGCACAATATAAGAGGCATGGATGCCTATAAAGGGCAGGTCTGCCAATCCGCCCTGAAGAGGCGGGATCAAAGAACCGCCTAATATCATCATGATCAGAAAAGCCGAGCCCTGGCTGGTATATTTATCCAATCCAGCAATAGACAACGCAAAAATATTGGGCCACATCACCGAACAAAACAGCCCGCCGCTAACAAAAGCGAAAGTGGATACTTTACCGATGGTAAACAAGCCCGTCAGCATAGCTATAATACCGAGAATACCGAATATCATCAGGGTTTTTGCAGGCTTTTCCTGTCCCCAGAAAAAACCTATGATCTGAATGATGATGCAGGGAATATAAGGAAGTAGTTCACGGACATCATTTCCTTTTAAATAATTCACGTAAAGCACCACCGCATAACCCACAAAAGGAACTACCACTAACAGTACTTTGCGAATAGATTTTTTCACATTAAATGCCGTAATGGCGCCCGCCCATCTTCCCATCATCAGGCTGCCCCAGTATAAAGAAATAAACGGATCAATTTCGGATGCTGAAAGTCCGTTAGGCGTCAGAAAGCCTTTCAATTCCAGTAGTGAGCCCATATTGCTCTGAATGGTCACCTCTGTTCCCACATATACGAAAATGGCTATCATACCCAACGCCAACTGAGGATACTTCATGGCGCCCCAGCCTTCTCCGTTTTTTATAGCCGCTTTATTGGATAAAATCAAAACTGCCAGGATCCCGATAATCCCGATAACAAAAAAAGGAAGCCTGAGATCAATCACAATACCTAAAATAATCAGTACGAAGAATCCTGTAATAACCAATAGTGAGTTGCTTGCTTTTTTTGACCTCTCAAAATGTTCGTGGCTGGTCACCTCCGGCATTTTTGCCACCGCAAATAAAATAGCTACCGCCAGGAACAAAGCAGCTAAAAGAAAATATACTTTATTGACGCCGCTGATATCAGTAGAGGCGCCTGAAGAAGCGCTGCCGGCAGTTCCAAACAGCAATACGGCAATGATCAAAGGCCCGATGGCGGTTCCAAATGAATTGATCCCTCCTGCCAGATTCAGGCGATGGGCTCCCGTCTCGGGGCTTCCCATCACTACGGCAAAAGGATTAGCAGCAACCTGTTGCAAAGAGAAACCAAGCGCCACTATAAAGAATGCTCCTAAGATCAGAAAGAAGGCAATGGTTTTATTGGACATGCCAATGCCGATATTTACGGCCCCTATTAATAATAATGCGCCTACCACGGAGATCAGTAATCCCACGATAATCCCTTTGCGGTACCCGATCTTATTTAAGATGTCTTCACCCCGGACAGCAGATAATAGGTATAAAATAAGCGAACCGATGAAGTAAGCCCCGTAAAATGAAAAATCTATTAATTGAGATTCGAGCTGATTCAGGTCGAAATGATTTTTGCAAAACGGGATAAATATTCCGTTGGAAGCAGCCACGAAGCCCCAGAAAAAAAATACGGTGATCAATACAAAGAAAGCAGGATGTATTCCTTTGCGTTGGCTGAGATCTGAAACGTTTTCGCTGCCGGGAGATTTCGATACGGAGGCTAAAGGACTCATGCTGTTATTTTATATGATTCTGGAGGCTAATGTAGATATTATTTTAATGATGTATCAAAAAAATGTTTCAGGATTGGGAATGCATAAAAGGAGTGAGCAGAAATTTCTAAAAAAAGATCAGTCAGAAGATTATATGATCATTTTATGATAATATTCAGACAAAAGGCTATTGACGGGATAAAAGCTACCACAACTCCTGCGAATAAATCCCTACCTTTGCGCCTCTAAAAAACGGCTACGAATCATGATCAGTGTACAAAATGTGACTTTATCTTATGGTAAACGGGTATTATTTGATGAAGTCAATTTGAATTTTACCAGGGGGAATTGTTATGGCATTATTGGCGCAAATGGTGCAGGGAAGTCCACGTTTCTGAAGATTTTGGCAGGAGAGATTGAACCGAATAAAGGCTCCGTTTCCATTACCCCCGGCGAAAGACTGTCCGTATTAAAACAGGACCAGTTCGCCTATGATGATAAAGAAGTCTTGCAAACCGTTGTCATGGGTAACAGCCATTTGTGGGATGTGAAGCAAAAGAGGGATAGCATTTATGCGAAAGCTGATTTTACCGAAGAAGACGGTATCCTTGCCGGGCATCTGGAAGATGAATTCGGAGAAATGGGCGGGTATACCGCCGAAAGCGATGCAGCTACCTTATTAAGTAATTTAGGAATTACCGATGAATGGCACTCCAGACTGATGCGTGAATTAAACGGCAGTCAGAAAGTGCGGGTATTGCTGGCGCAGGCATTATTTGGAAATCCCGACATACTGTTATTAGATGAACCGACTAATAATTTAGATATAGAAACCATCAACTGGCTGGAAAACTTTTTAGCCGATTATGAAAATATCGTATTGGTTGTTTCTCATGATCGTCATTTTTTAGACGGGGTTTGTACTCATGTGGCCGATATTGATTTCGGGAAAATACAGATTTATACCGGTAATTATACTTTCTGGTATGAATCCAGCCAGTTAGCCGCAAGGCAATTGACAGACCGGAATAAGAAGCTGGAAGATAAAAGAAAAGACTTACTGGATTTTATTGCGCGATTCAGCGCCAATGCTTCCAAATCACGTCAGGCCACAAGCCGCAAAAAGGCTTTGGAAAAAATCGTGATCGAAGATATCAGGCCTTCCAACAGGAAATATCCGGGCATCATTTTTCAGCAAAACAGGGAAGCGGGTAACCAGATATTGCAGGTCGAAAAGCTGGAAAAATCAGTTGAAGGCAGGATCTTATTTAAGGATGTAACATTTGAAGTGAATAAGGGAGATAAAATAGCCTTCCTTTCAAAAGACCACCTGGCTCTGACCGCCTTTTTTGACATTATTAACGATGAGATAAAACCGGATTCGGGAAAATATGAATGGGGATCCACTATTACCAAAGCGTATCTCCCCAATGATAATACGAAATATTTTACTGTCGGTCTTACTTTAATGGACTGGCTGCGTCAATTCGTTCCACCGGCCGTTACGGATGCAGACGAACCTTTTTTAAGAGGTTTCCTGGGAAAAATGTTATTCAGCGGCGACGAAACTTTTAAAAAAACAAACGTGCTGAGCGGAGGAGAAAAAGTGCGTTGCATGATTTCCCGCATGATGCTGCAAAGCCCCAATTTGATTATCCTGGACGAGCCAACCAATCATTTAGACTTAGAATCTATTCAGGCTTTTAACAATGGCACTATAGATTTCAAAGGAATTGTACTTTTTACCACACACGACCATCAGTTCATGCAAACTGTGGCTAACCGGATCATTGAAATTACTCCCAACGGTGTCATTGACCGCCTGATGAATTTTGATGAATATCTAAATGATAAAAGGGTGAAAGAACTGAAACAGGAAATGTACGAAGAAATGGCGGGAGTATAACGGAAATACGAAAGCTTTTACAATTTTATTGACTGTATTCATTCGCTATATTTTCTCCTTTGGCACGAATATCATTTATCCCTATCTTTACCCGCTAAGAAAATTTTAATGAGATGTTAAAGAAAGCCTTGTACGCTCTTCTCATGGCTGTTATGTCAGGCATGATATGTTCTCAAAGATCATCAGCTCAGGAGCATACTTTCGCATTAGGCGACAGTGTTTTCCTGTTAGATCATAAGCCGTTTCAGATCATTTCCGGAGAGATGCATTATGTCCGCATTCCGGATGCTTATTGGAAAGATCGCCTGTATAAAGCCAGAGCAATGGGATTGAATACGGTTACTATATATTGTATGTGGAATATGCACGAACCTGAACCAGGGAAATGGGAATTTACCGGTAATGAAGATGTAGCCCGTTTTGTCAGGGAAGCACAAAGAGCAGGCTTGTGGGTTATCATTCGGCCTGGACCTTACGTTTGTGCCGAATGGGAGTTTGGCGGTTACCCCTGGTGGCTGCTGAGGGATAAAGATATCCAGGTACGCAGCCGGGATCCCCGTTTTATGAAAGCGGCTAAAGAATACCTGACGCAGCTTGGCAGGCAATTGGCGCCTTTACAGATCACTCATGGCGGACCTATCCTGATGGTGCAGGTAGAAAATGAATATGGCTCATTCGGCAATGATACTACTTATGAAAGAATGATAGCGCATGATCTGAAGGATGCAGGATTTAATGTGCCTTTCTTTACTGCCGATGGCGACTGGCTGTTTAAAAATGCCGCTTTATCGGGTATTCTGCCGGGAGGTAATGGCGAAACCAATCCTGAAAACCTTAAAAAATTAGTTGATGAATATCATGATGGCAAAGGCCCTTATTTTGTACCCGAATTATACCCGGGCTGGCTGGATCATTGGGGACATCAATTTATAAAAGTCCCTGCAGAGCAGGTAGTAAAAGAAACAAAAGGATTATTAGATGCAGGGGTATCATTCAATTATTATATGTTTACCGGCGGCACTAATTTCGGATTTATGAATGGTGCCAATTATACAAAGGAAGAACCGATTCAGCCGGATATTACCAGTTACGATTATGATGCGCCATTGAGCGAGGCAGGCGTCTGCACACCCAAATATATGGCCATACGTAATTTGCTTTTGGATCACATGACGCCGGTAGAACGCGCTAAAGTCCTGCCTGTGCCTGCTCAACCCAAATTCATCAATATTCCGGATATTCAGCTTACCGGATCTGCGAGCTTGTTTGATAACCTTCCTAAACCTGTCTATAGTCAGCAACCTATGAATATGGAATCTTTAAACCAGGGGTATGGATACGTGTTGTATCGTAAGAAATTGGCACGGGGAGGTAATGGTCTATTAAAAATAAACGGATTATGTGATTATGCTGAAATATATATTAACGGAAAGAGAGTGGGTATTCTCAACAGAATGTATAACCAGGATTCAATAGAAATCAATGCACCTGTCGGAGCACGATTGGATATTTTGGTTGAAAACCTTGGACGTATCAATTACGGGCATGAATTGATCCATAACAGAAAGGGGATCATCGGTGACGTGACATTAAATGATAACGTACTTACCGGATGGGATAATTACTCCTTGCCTTTTAAAAATACGGGTCATATTCGTTTTAAATCCAATGGCAGAAATACCGAAGCGCCGGTGATCTATAGAGGGAATTTTGATGTGAAAGAAACTGAAAGCACCTTTTTGGATATGACTAACTGGGGCAAAGGGATTGTATTTGTAAATGGCCACAATTTAGGACGTTACTGGCATATAGGTCCTCAGCAGACTTTATATTTACCGGGATGCTGGCTAAAAAAGGGGAAGAATATGATCGCTATTTTTGAGCAATTAAAAGGTGGAAAAACCTCTGTTTCAGCCATTGATCATCCCATACTGGATCAGTTGGAAATGAAAAAATAAGTATAAGGGTTATTTAATGAGAATAAAATGTCCACTTATCTGAGGCAACAGCCGCTGTCATTCCAATTGATAGCAATTATTGGAATTTATATCGGTTTCAACGCCATTTATTATTTGCTGTGTATGGGTTGGCTGATGCCGTATTGGACAGGCATCACGGCCTTCGATTTACAGAACGGCAATTTAAAAAATACTTATTTGTTGGAAGTAATGAAATGGATGCAAATGTTGTATTCCATTCTTACATTTTTAGTGCCGGCTTTGCTTTTTTTTTACTTTTCCGATCCCGAACCGTTTCGGTACGGTGGTTTTCGCAATAAAATAAAACTGGCGGGGGCTGTGATGTCTATTATAATTTTGTTATTAGTAATGCCTGCTGTAGGGGTATTAGGAGATTGGAACCAACGCATTCATTTCGGAAGTTTGGATCAGGCCATTCGCCAACTTAATCAAAAAGCCACTGATATTACCAATGCGATGCTGCAGATGAAAACATGGGGTTCGCTATGCTACAATTTAGTATTGATCGCGATTATTCCTGCCATCGCAGAAGAAGCTTTTTTTCGGGGTGCATTACAAAGTCTTTTTATAAAGATGAGTAAGCGTGCATGGATCGGTATCCTGATTGCCTCCGTAATATTCAGCTTACTCCACGCGGAAATGCTGGGCTTTTTCCCGAGAGCAGCTTTGGGTATTGTGCTTGGATTGATCTATTATTTCAGCGGTAATCTTTGGTATTCCATTCTGGCACATTTTATTAATAATGGCTTGCAGGTATTTTTATTATTCTTGTTTCAGCATCATTATATTAAATATAACATCAACACCAATGAACCGACGCCATTGATTGCCGGTATCATCAGTTTTGCTGTGGTAACCGGATTATTTATCGTATTTTGGAAGTTTATTAAGCAGAATCCTGTTCCGGGAATTTTTGCAAAACAAGCGGAGGACAGGAAACTGCCTTTAACCTAAGCCAATAATTATGGAAAAGGACTGGATCATTGTATTTACCACGGGAAGCTCCTTTGAGGCCGAGTTAGTGAAAGGCATGTTAAAAGAAAACGATATAGACGGCGTGATTATTAATCAGCGTGATTCTTCCTATGGAGTCTTCGGGGAAGTTTACGTGTACGTATATAAAGATTTCGCCGAAAAAGCCCTTCAATTAATACGGGAAACAGAAAACCAATAATTTTTCTGCATGAAAACGTTTTATACACGCTCGATTTCTGCCATCATTTTCGGCATTATCATGCTTGGCGGTATCCTGTGGGGTGAAACTTCTTTCTTTATTTTATTTCTGATCATTGCTCTCGGATGTATCAGGGAATATTTCAAATTAGTGGAAAATATTGATCCCGGATATCTTCAGGTTTCTTCCTGGCATCGTCCCTGCGTGTATTTATTGGTTGTGGCTGTATTCTTCCTGCTTTCAGGAACCCATTTCCAGATAGTGTACATCCCGGCAGAGTTTTTGGGTTTGTGGGGCGGTTTTATGCTCATCATTATTATTTTCATCAATGAAGGCCTTTTTATGGACAGGCTTCATTACCGCAATTTGTGGTACAGCCTGCTGGGGCTGATCTATATTGCACTGCCCCTTGGGTTAATGGTGAGCCTGCGCTGGAATTATTCATGGAATCATATAGCCGTAATTCCTTTGGGCATAGTACTCTGCATCTGGATCAATGATACTATGGCGTATATTGTCGGCTCGCTAATCGGTAAAACAAAATTTTTCCCCTCCATTTCTCCCAACAAAACATGGGAAGGTACTATGGGCGGGATCATACTTACTATCATGGCCGGTGCCATCTACGGCCTTTTTGGACACACTTACACACTTCTTGACTGGATCGTAATAGCAGCTATCGCCTCTATTTCCGGCACCGCCGGCGACTTATTGGAATCAAAAATAAAGCGTTTGGCAGGAGTAAAAGATTCAGGCAACCTGATGCCGGGTCACGGAGGCTTTCTCGACCGCTTCGATTCCCTGATCGTCGCTACAGTTTTTGTCTGGCTCTATGCAGCGTTTTTGATAAAATAGCAGCAGCTATTCACCCTGACTTTTTAATATTTCATCAGACAGCCTGTACGGATTTACGGAAACGGCCATTACGATTCAAATTCATCCAAATACAAATCTCTGATCATTAAACTTTATCTTTGCCTGTAATAATACCCTTTTTCTCATGCATATTCACAAAGAAGGCTTCGCTACCATCGGTATCAGTTTCGTTGTGCTCGCGGTGATTGTTGTAATCTTTCAACTGTTTACCACACCGGTTTTATCCTGGATCATTACTATTGCCGCTATTTTGTTCTTCTTATGTATTCTTTCATTTTTCAGGATCCCGCATCGCAAAATGATTGCTGATGATCAATATATAATCGCTCCCGCCGATGGGAAAGTAGTGGTAATAGAAGAAACCACTGAAGAGGAATATTTTAAAAGCAGTAGGATGCAGGTTTCTATATTTATGAGTCCGGCCAATGTGCATGTGAACAGGAATCCTGTCAGTGGTGAAGTAAAACTTTCTGCATACTATCCCGGAAAATATTTAGTTGCCTGGCATCCGAAGTCTTCCACTTTAAATGAACATCAAACCGTAGTTATTCGAAATAATCAGGGAGAAATTTTAGTGCGGCAGATTGCCGGTGCCATGGCAAGGCGTATAGTAAATTATTTAAAGCCCGGCATGATAGTAAAACAAAATGAGGAGATGGGATTTATTAAATTCGGTTCCCGTGTGGACCTGATGCTACCCTTAGATGCAGAAATAAAAGTGAAATTAAATCAAATGGTGAAAGGTGGACAAACGGTGATAGCAGAAATAAAAGTAAGATAGAGCCGATTTACTTCGGCAGAGGTGAAATACTCTGAAAAAAATGCTCTAACTGATGAAATGCGTCTTTGAACCAGGGGATTAATTTACCGGCATGATCTATTACCTGCGGCGCTATAGCGGATGTCCAGGGATAAATATGAGATCGTGATTTCAAAGTGGGTGATAATAAATATAGCTGGTTAGCGAACCATAATCCAATACTAAACAATACAATATAAGCAGCGCTGTAGAATAAAATCCCCGCCAGGCGGTTTACCCAGCCCAGCATGGCTAATTGTGATGTTTTTTCCAACATCCGCGCAATCAGATGCACGAGTACTGCTACCACTAAAAATATAAGTATAAAAGTAACCACCGGCCATAACGGACTGGGATGACCTGTCACTTTTCGCAGATATAAGCCAAATGATCCTGAAAGCTTTAAGGCAGCGGCAGCGCCAGCTATTAATGCAAGTAAGGAAAATACGCCCACGATTAATCCTTTCTTCCATCCTTTAAAGACGGCGAATAACAGGGTAATGGCAAAAAGGATGTCCAGGATCATGAGTATTGATGAATAATAAATTGTGGTGGATGAAAACCGTTGGGTGTGTTTCGAAATTGAAAAATGATTTTTGGAATTTATTTGTTTAATAATTCCTTTACTATTCCTGAGATTGTCTTTCCATCTGCCTTGCCAGCCAATTGTTTAGTGGCGATTCCCATTACTTTTCCCATGTCACCGGGGTTGGAAGCGCCGTTTTCTGCAATAATCTTTTTTAAAGCCTCGCGTAACTCATTTTCATCCATTTGTTTGGGAAGAAAGCGTTCTATTACGGTAATCTCTTCTTCTTCTTTCTGCGCCAGATCGCTCCTGTGTTGCTGCTTGAAAATGTCTAAAGAATCTTTTCGTTGCTTGACTAACTTTTGTAATAATTTCATTTCGTCCGACTGGGTCAATTCGCCTGTATAATCACCGGATGTTTTAGCCAATAATATGGCAGCTTTGATGGCACGCAGGCTGCGCAGCTCAGGCTCATTCTTTGCTTTCATGGCAACTTTGATGCCATCATTTATTTGTTGTTCTAAAGACATGAGATTTTGTTTTATTTTTAACGTTTGAAGTTAGTTTTGACATGTTGAAAATTCACGATTCATTCTTAAATCTTTCACTCACCATCATTTCTTTACTCCCAGATATATATTTATAAAATCCTTCTCCGCTTTTTACACCTGACTTTTTAGCAGTTACCATATTTTTTAGTAAAGGGCAAGGGGCATATTTCGGATCGCCGAACCCTTCATATAACACATTTAAAATGGAGAGGCAGACATCCAGTCCGATAAAATCCGCTAATTGTAACGGGCCCATGGGATGTGCCATTCCTAATTTCATCACGGTGTCAATTTCTTCCACGCCGGCAACGCCCTCAAATAAAGTATAAATGGCTTCGTTGATCATGGGCATTAATATGCGATTGGAAACAAATCCCGGATAGTCATTCACTATACAGGGAACTTTTCCTAACGCTTTCGATAATTCTACAATCCTGCCGGTTACATTTCCTGAGGTCTCAAATCCGTTTATGATCTCTACTAATTTCATTACAGGGACAGGATTCATGAAATGCATACCTATTACCTTATCTGGACGATTGGTAGCGGAGGCAATTTTAGTAATAGAAATAGAGGAAGTGTTGGACGCCAGTATGGCATCTGCAGGGGCATGCTCATCCATACTTTTAAATATCCTTAATTTTATTTCTTCATTTTCCGTAGCTGCTTCAATCGCCAACTCTGCATTGCCTACAGCAGTACTCAGCTCGTTATACGTTTTGATATGTTGCAGCGTTTGTTCTTTTATCTTTGCTGTAATAATCTGTTTACTGATCTGCCGGTCCAGATTTGCTGCAATAGTTTGTAATGCTCTCTCCAAAGCTGCTTCTGATATATCGAATAAATTGACACTCATTCCGTTTTGTGCAAAAACGTGGGCAATTCCATTTCCCATTGTGCCGGAACCTATCACTGCAATTTGTTTCATAAAAAAACCGGTTTGTACATATCCTTATATATCAAATAAGCAGTTCGCAAATTTACAGAAAAATATCAGGAAGGATATAGAGGGATCAGCTTTATTTACTGCAGCTTCTTTATTAAATCTTTATTTCCTGCAATCCAGACTACATCGCTGTCTTCAAAAGTAAGAGATGAATCAGGATTCAATATTCTCATTCCGTTCCTTTCCACTCCTACTACCAATCCCTGCACATTAGCCCTCAATCCCGAATTGCGGATGCTTTTCCCGGCTAAGCTTGAATTTTTATGAATAACGATTTGTACTAATCCCATTTTTTCATTATCATCGTGTGGATCTTCCATATCAGCAGCCTGTATATGCCGGCTAAAATTTTCTAATTGCTGATCTGTACCTATGACTGCTAAACGGTCTGCGGGATACACTCTTTCATCCCTGCCGGGCGCACGAATGACCCTTTGCCCCCTTTCAATCAAAACCACATTAATCCCGTATTTTTCTCTCCACGCCAGTTCTGTCAGGGTCTTACCCGCAGAAGGAGATTCCGGCGGTACATCAAAATAGGATAAATGTCCGTCCCAGGGAACAAGGTTTGATTCAATATTATCAAGATCCCCCGACTTATTTCCATTCAAATTTCTCAGAAATCTTTTTTCTATCCTTCCGTAGAAAGATTGTAATCTTTTTGAGAAGAAAAATATAACTATGATGATAGCCAGGGCGGCGCCGAATAATGCTATTTTTAATGAAAAAAAACTGTTTAAAAGAAATCCTGTAATT
The DNA here is from genome assembly GCA_004322015.1 of Chitinophagaceae bacterium. GTDB lineage: Bacteria > Bacteroidota > Bacteroidia > Chitinophagales > Chitinophagaceae > FW021-bin31. The sequence goes on along the minus strand of SCQT01000050.1, from coordinate 64,933 downwards.
AAAACAGAAAGCGTAACCCTGAGTATTTCCATTAATAAAAGCGGTCCGCGGTTATAGATTGTGTTTAACCATAGTTTAGTAAAAGACAACCGTTCTATCCTGCGGATAGTAAGCGCCCAAAGAAATGGGGCAATCAATAAGAGCGTAATGACCGTAGAAACTAAAGTGGCATTAAATGAATTGTGAAACCATTCCAGAAGAAACGGCTTTAAGTAATTAGTTGTAATCAATATGATGCCGGTAATGATCACGGTGTTGACGATGATAGTTCTTAGATAGGCGCGGATCAATAATCGCCAGGTATTTACCGTCTGTATTTTTTGTGTGCCTGAACTATACCGGTTCAGGTAAGTGATCCATTTTCCGGGTAAATGTTTTTCTAACCAATGATAAAATGGTTCGGATAAACGTATCAGGTAAGGGGAACAAAAAGTAGTTAAGACTGAAACACCCACTGCAATAGGATATAAAAATGAACTGGTAACTTTCAGCGTTAGCCCTAAGGTGGCGATGATAAAGGAAAACTCGCCGATCTGCGCCAGGCTCATGCCTGTTTGTACAGATTGCTTCAAGGGCTGGCCTGCAATCAATGAGCCGATGGTGGCGTTGACGGTCTTGCCGGCAATCACCACCAGTGTAAGTAATATGACCGGTAAGATGTATTGTCCTAATACAGAAAGATTGATCAGCATTCCCACTGATACGAAGAAGATAGCGCCGAACAGATCTTTCACCGGTTTGACCAGGTGAATAATTTTTTCATTTTGTGAAGTTTCCGCCAGGATGGAACCCATGATAAAAGCTCCTAATGCGGAAGAGAATCCAGCCTTGGTCGCCAACACCACCATAATAAGACAAAGTCCTAAAGAAACTACCAATAATGTTTCCTCATTCATTAATTTTTTAGTCTTTTTCAAAAAGGTCGGTAACAAATAGATACCGGCAACGAACCAAAGTATCAGGAAAAACACAAGTTTTAATACAGAAAAAAGCATGGTACCGCCGGAGAGATTCTTACTGACCGCCACAGTAGAAAGCAAAACCAATAGCAGAACGGCGGCCAGGTCTTCAATGACCAGCACACCAAGCACCATACCTGCGAACTTCATCGTTTTAACCCCCAATTCTTCAAAGGCCCGGATAATGATGGTGGTGGATGAAATGGAGATAATTCCTCCTAAAAAAATACTGTCCATGAAGGACCATCCCATCAGCCTCCCTGCGACGAAGCCTGTCAGCAGCATCATAGATACTTCGAAAACTCCGGTAATGCCTGCAGTAGGACCTATCTTGACTAATTTCTTAAAACTAAATTCCAGCCCTAAACTGAATAATAAAAATATAACGCCTATATCTGCCCAAACACGGATGCTTTCCATGTCAGTGATGGTGGGAAAAAGTTTAAAATTGGGACTGACCAATAGTCCCGCTATGATATATCCAAGAACAACGGGTTGCTTTAGTCTTTTGAAAATGATGGTAATGATCCCTGCCGACCCAAGGATCAATGCCAGATCAGTAATGAGCTGATGCAGATTGTCCATCTATTGTTGCTGTTTAAAATCTCCGTTCTTCAGCGCCTGAATGAATTGTGCCCATGCCAACGGGTTAAAGATATTCATCGGAGGGAATCCCCCTTTGTATTGGGCCGCCTGGAATTGCCGGTTAAAGGTATTGTTGACGCCTTCAGCGCCGTCAGGGGTCACATAATAGGAAAGCGCCCGGAGTTTTCTCGGATCAGTATTTTCTCTTGCAATATCATATTGAGTTTCGGGGATTTTCCAGTGTAAAAAAGCATCAGCAAATTCAGATCTTGTAGGCCAGGGTCTGACAATAGTTTCCGGAAGATAAGTGGTATCTTCTGTCATCAGTTCCGCCAATCCATAATGATTACCTTTAATATCGGCGGGGATATGAACTGTTTTGGTCTTAAATCCGATTGCCCTGAAAATCAATTGCTGACCCTTAAGAGCCACAATAGAAAACACGCCGTCATTATTAGAAATGGTGCCTCTGTCGGTACCCTTAATTAAAATGCTGACATTCGGAATGTTCATAGAGCTATCCGCTGTAAGCGTGACACCCGAAACTTCTACCAATGAATCCTGAATATTATGAGATTCCTGAGCTTTTGCTAAAAATGGAATAATCCCCGCACAGAGTAATATGTAAATCTTTCTCCACATGTTGAGCCTTCAAAGGTACATTTTTAGATAAAATCTGACTATTTTAAAAACAAAATAAGCAGTATTTAAGCTAACTTTGTCGCCGATTATTAAGTTTAACAAATTTTTGCGAGATATGATTACTGAAGAGCAGATATTAAATGCATTGAGCAATGTAATTGATCCTGATTTTGGGAAGGACATTGTAACGCTTCACATGGTGAAAGATGTGAAAGGGGGGGACAATGACGTTACATTTACTGTGGAACTGACTACGCCGGCTTGTCCGTTGAAAGAGATGATCCAGAATGCCAGCATTAATGCCATCCATCATTTTATAGGGAAAGAAGTGAAGGTAAATATTACCATGTCTTCCCGTGTGACCAGTAACAGGCGGGATAATAAGGCCCAGTTACCCCATGTGAGGAATATTATAGCGGTGGCGAGCGGGAAAGGTGGTGTCGGTAAATCTACCGTGGCTGCCAACCTGGCGTTGGCGCTCTCACAGGATGGGGCCAAAGTGGGTTTGTTAGATGCGGATATTTATGGCCCCAGCGTTCCCATCATGTTTGGAATACAGGGGGAACGTCCCATGATGACTAAGGTGAACGGTAAAGGAATGATAGTGCCGATGGAACGGTTTGGCATTAAATTGATGTCTATCGGGATATTGGTAGATGAAAAGCAAGCCCTCGTTTGGCGCGGACCTATGGCCACCAGCGCTTTGAAGCAGTTTATCAGTGAAGTGCTTTGGGATGAATTAGACTATTTAGTCCTTGACCTCCCTCCGGGGACAGGTGATATTCATTTAACTGTGGTTCAAACGATTCCTGTAACCGGAGCGGTTATCGTGACAACCCCACAGCAGGTTGCATTAGCTGATGCAAAAAAGGGTATCGGCATGTTTAAAATGAGCGCCATAAAAGTCCCTGTGTTGGGCATAGTTGAAAATATGGCTTATTTCACTCCAAAAGAGTTGCCGGAAAACAGATATTACATCTTTGGAAGAGAAGGAGGGAAGCGATTAGCAGATGAATATGAAGTTCCATTCCTTGGACAAATACCTTTGGTACAGGGAATTTGTGAAGGTGGGGATATAGGTGTCCCCGTGATGGTCAGTGATGATGACATTACGAAAGCTGCCTTTGCAGCATTTGCCCAGAATGTAGCCAGACAGATCTCTATCCGTAATGCGAATCTTGAGCCGACTAAAGTAGTGGAAATGGTGAGATAAGAAGACAAGCAAGGGTAAAAGCTATCAAGGATCGGACATAATTTAATTAATTATATTGTTAACGTGGCCGCAGCACGCTGTGTGGGTTGATATCTCTGTCTGTCAGCAGGGGAATTTCCTATATTCTTAACAGTAATTAACACTACGATCCCATTTATCATATTATCTTTCAGCTTATCAAAATTACAGCAGAGCTTATAGGGAATTATACTATTTTACCCGCTTTTTTAGGTGAAAAACAGTGATGAGAAAACGTTTATTTTATATACTTTTTCAAATAATTTTCCTTCTGCTGGTTACGGACTGTTACTCAATCGCGCAAGCTCTCAAAAAGGAGATAGAGGGTGAAGTAATAGATTCAGTAACCCATCAACCTTTACAGGCCGCGTCTGTGACTGTTCTCGGTCAGCCTGACTCTGACTTTGTTACGGGCATTTATACGGATAATAACGGGAGGTTCCACATTTCTCTTTCTTCCCCCGATTCGGTCATATTGAATGTATCCTATTTGGGATATCAGCCAAGATCCCTGGCTGTCTGGTTTTCCCCGGGACATGACCATATCCGACTGAAAAGGATTTTGCTACCTTCACTAAAAAACACGTTACAGGGAGTGACGGTGGTTGCCGAAAAAGAGCCGATGTATGAATTTAAAAAGGACACGACGGTTTTCAATGTGCCGGAAGATTTTATGACCGGCGGTACTGCTATGGATGTATTAGAATATACACCCGAACTGACATTTGATGCAAATAACAATATCCTGGTGAAAGGACAGGGAAAGGTAGGTGTTTATGTGGATAGCCGTCCTATTGCACTGACAGGCATGGATGTACAGACCTATTTGCAGAATACGCCTTCTTTTATGATCGAAAGGATCGAGATTTTAAAGACCCCTCCGGATCCTGAAGATGCTGCCGAAGCTCTTGCAGAAGGCATTACAGATCGCTATTACCTGAATATCATCACCCGCAAAATACGTTACAAAGGATACAGTGCCTCATTGACAGGCGGAGCAAACTCGCGTAATGAACTTACCGGAAGAGCGCGTTTAAATCTGAATCTCGATCCATTCAAACTTAACTATTTCAACAATCTTAACAATAGTACCGATAGCAGTTATCTGTATAGAACGAGTTATTTCGGAAATGGTGATTCATCGCTGCTCAATCAGAAGAATTATCGTACCAATCTTGGTTTCAGTCAATATCTGGATGCTTCTTATGAGTTTAAGTTTTCGGACAAGGAACGACTGAGGATGAATGCAAGAGGAGGCTGGAATCAAAATGGATCCTCTTCCTCCGGTACAAGCATCATCAATAATCCTAAAAATATGCGGGATCAGCATCTCGAACAGCAGAGTTCAGGCCATTCGAACGGGTATAATATTAATACGAATGCAGACTATTTAAAGGATTATGATAAAGAGGGAAAAGAGCTTCATGCAACCATGCAGATTTCACAAGGCGACCACCGGAGTCGGACAATGTCTGTAGGGCAATATTTAATCAGCAGCGATACCTTAAATCAACTGAATGAAGGCCTGGGCAACCAACTGGACTTCCGGAGCAACATGCAGTTCAAAAACACTTTTGGCAATGAGAAGTTTTATGTGCTCAATGGAAGTATGAATTTTTCTCATCGTCACAATCTGAACAGTGTAAGCCGTTCGGACACCTCTGCTCATTCTTCTGAGATGTACCTGAATCACGCCTTATCCACCGATTATTTCTCCACCTCTTCCAATTATGCCGTTTTAGGATTAATGGGTAAAAAGGACCGGCATTTAGGTTGGATTGTTGCTATAAGTATGGCTTATTACCTGCAAAGCGGAAGTGACCATTACCAGCTAAGCTCATCTGATAATTATGCTTTTATTTCACACGATGCTATCGGAATGAATTACAGCCCCGGCAAAGATCAGGAGATTAATGTCAGCTTTAATCCCGGCATGGAATCTTACGTGCAAAAAACACTTGTCAATGACAGTGTACCTGTGTTGACATATAGATATAACAATTTTATCCCCGGGGCGCATATACAATATTCGGCGGGCGACCACCAGGTCACGTTGAGCTATAAACGTAATGTGGATCCTCCTAACTGGAATCAGATAAATCCCTATGTCAATAGCCTGGACCCACTCAATATCAGGGAAGGTAATCCCGCATTAAGGCCTTCTTTTACCAATGAATATCATCTGCATTATGAATATAACCACAAAGCAGTGTATGCTGCATTAAACCTCGGGAAAAATATTTCTAAAGATGTGATATCATCCTATACCACCGTGGATTCAAACGGCGTTTCCAATACTACCTATGTAAACCTGCACAACCGTATCAGCGAGAATGCAGGATTAAATGCCGGCGTTCATTATTTTAAGGATATACCATCTTTAAAAGGGAATATCAATGTCAATGCAGATGGAGGGATGGAACTTTACCATTTACAATCCGATGATATTCATGTCAGCAAGGATTTTCAAAATGTGACAGGATTCAGCAGCAATGCGAAGATGTGGACCTCATTTCAGACAGGTATGTTCACATTGAATATTTATGGGAGGTATGAAGGACCCCGTTATTTTGCACAGGGGAGACGCCCTTCCCGGTTTTCATCGGGGCTGAGAGTCAGGGCGGATTTTATGCAAAGGAGGCTAGATATTTCGTTAGGCATTGCCAATTTGTTTGGCGCTTCCGTAAAAAATAATTTTTACAAAACAAGTAATTACGTTCAATATAGCGACAATCGGCGAAACATAAGATATTTTAGCCTGTACATTACCTATAATTTCAGAAAGTATAAGAAATCAGGGAAGGATAGCGATAACTCATGAAAATGATTCCCGCTGCTTTTTCACAAATTAAAGCCTTTCCTGGGCCCTCAGCCATCGTTCGGGAATTTCATTTTTGCCGGCAGTGAGATAATCTTTATAGGAACAGGGAATATATTTCTCATCAGGTAATTGCATCCACCAGCGTCCGGTGCGCTTACTTTTCAGAAAAGAAGTTTGCAGGTCAGAAAAAGAGACATGAAATTCAATGAATGCATCTTTCTCTTTTAGATCAGCTTCACGTTTACGGAATGCAAATCCGTCAATAAAATACCAAACCATTTGTGCAGCCTGAATGGCTGTAAGATCATCACGGTCTGTTTCTGCGCGATAACCGTAAATCCCTATGGAAGATAACCGCTCGCTCATACCGGCAAATCGCATCAGGGTGCAGGCTTCTTCTCCCGTAAAACCATTGGGAGATACGCGGCAGGCAGGCGCAGCAGATGCCTGCAAGGCGCACATATCCAAACTCATCATATCTGAATGCCTGATAACGGGCTCCATATCTTCTATGTTTTCACGTGCCATTCCCAGGCGATAACAGTCAAAACGCAACTTATCCAGAGTTTCCAGCATACGTGGATGAATAAAATAACTTTGGAAACCTACATGATTATAATGACGGAGAAAATTGGGTTGTGTGGTCAGCATCTCCATAAGAAAATGGTGAGAAGGGAGACCGTCTTCTTCATGTAAATCTATTAAAGCATCTATTACAGTAGCTTCTATGATTCTTTCTTTAGAAGCATAGGCATCATATTGAGAAAGCGTAAGATCATGAGACCCTCCCAGAATGACTACGACCTTTCTCATTTTTAATAATCCGGCTATTACTGTTTTCAGGGCAGCCTTTGAATCTTTTAAAGAAAGGCCACACTTTATATTGCCCAGATCAGTAACTCTGATATCGTTATGCCAGTGGTACATCGGGTATAACTGTTTCCTGATCGTATCAGGTGACGCAGTTGGTAAAGGAAACCCATCTCCCCGCTGCTCCTTTATACCTATGAGTACGATTTCATCATCCTCTGCCTTATTTATATTCTCCGCTTGATTTAAAAAATAGCCGAACTGATTTTCATTAAAAGAGATATCCCCAAAAAAGTCATTCATGATGATGGGTTCCATAAAATCCTGCAGATGCTGATAATCGGACATATTGCTAATTTATTGGCTGCAAACTTACAGGAAAAAATAAAAACCGGAAGGACTCTTTCGTCAGTTCTCTTATGACCGGCTCGATACTGTTCTTAATAACAGCGGCATGCATCCTGTAGTAATGGACGCATGCCACTCATCGTTTTGAAAATATCTCAGACCTTTTCTTCCTTTTTTGTTTTAGCCGTTTTTCCTACTGTATCGGCCTCATTCCTTATTACCACTATTCCATCAAATACATCTACCAGTACCGGCTTGGATTTGTCTATTTCCCCCGCAATAATTTTTTTGCTGAGTAAGTTCACGATTTGTTTTTGAATAACCCGCTTCAAAGGGCGCGCACCAAACTGCAAATCAAAACCCTGCTCGGCAAGATAATCCAACGCATATTCCGTAAACTGCAGATCCATGTCATTTTCTGCCATCATCTTTTTCAGACGATTCAGTTGAATGTGGATGATATGTTTGATATCCTCTTTCAATAAAGGCTGGAACATGATGATTTCATCAATGCGGTTTAAAAACTCGGGCCGGATCGTTTGACGTAATAGATTTACTACCTGCGCTTTGGTGGACTCTACTATTTCTTCCCTGTTCTTTTTGTTGACCTTTTCGAAATTCTCCTGGATAATATTACTGCCTAAGTTACTCGTCATGATGATGATGGTATTTTTGAAATTGACAACCCTTCCCTTATTATCGGTCAGTCTCCCATCATCCAGCATCTGCAATAAAACATTCCATACATCCGGATTTGCTTTTTCTATTTCGTCTAAAAGTACTACGGAATAAGGTTTGCGACGAACAGCTTCGGTTAATTGGCCTCCTTCATCATAACCTACATAACCCGGAGGTGCACCGATCAGGCGGCTTACCGTATGCTTTTCCTGATATTCACTCATATCTATCCGCGTCATCATGCTTTCATCGTCAAAGAGGAATTCTGCAAGCGCCTTGGCAAGTTCTGTTTTCCCAACTCCGGTAGAACCCAAAAAGATGAATGAGCCAATGGGCCTGTTTGGATCCTGTAACCCGGACCGGCTGCGACGAATGGCATCCGCCACTGCTTCTATGGCTTCATCCTGACCTACCACACGTTCGTGCAAATGTTCTTCCAAATTCAGTAGTTTTTCCTTCTCCGTTTGTAACATGCTTGCCACGGGGATACCTGTTGCTCTGGATACATTTTCGGCAATATCCTCCGCGTCCACTTCTTCTTTTAAGAGACGTTTGGTATTGGCGGATAAGTCATTCAATTCGTTGGTATATTTTGCTACCTTGTTTTCTTCTTCCTTGATCTTCCCGTACCGTATTTCGGCCACTTTACCATAATCGCCGTTCCGCTCGGCTTGTTCTGCTTCATGCTTGAGATTTTCAATGGATGATTTGGCATTCTGAACCCTGTCCACCAACTCTTTTTCCTGCTGCCATTTGGCACGGAAAGATTTTCTTTCTTCATCCAAATTGGCAATTTCTTTATTCAGATCATTTAATTTTCCTTCATCGTTTTCTCGTTTTATCGCTTCACGCTCTATTTCCAACTGGCGGATCCTGCGTTCTAATTCATCTAATTCTTCGGGCATGGAGTTCATTTCCAAACGAAGCTTTGCAGCGCTTTCATCAATAAGGTCAATGGCTTTGTCCGGTAAAAAACGGTCTGTAATATAGCGGTGTGAAAGTTCCACGGCAGCCACAATAGCTTCGTCTTTAATCCTTACATGGTGATGCGTTTCATAACGTTCTTTTAATCCTCTCAAAATGGAAATAGCATCTTCTACATCGGGCTCATCTATCATCACTTTCTGAAAACGGCGTTCCAGAGCCTTATCTTTTTCAAAATATTTTTGATATTCATTTAAAGTGGTTGCTCCAATAGCTCTTAATTCACCGCGGGCCAGCGCTGGTTTAAGAATATTGGCTGCATCCATGGCGCCTTCCATGGCGCCAGCTCCGACTAAGGTGTGAATTTCATCAATAAATAATATGATCTGGCCGTCACTGGTGGTTACCTCTTTAATCACCGCTTTCAGCCTTTCTTCAAATTCTCCGCGATACTTGGCTCCGGCCATTAAAGCGCCCATGTCCAGGCCGTAAATTATTTTTGTTTTTAGATTTTCAGGGACATCACCGCTAATGATACGATGAGCCAGGCCTTCCACAATGGCTGTTTTACCCACACCGGGTTCACCCACCAAAATAGGATTGTTTTTTGTGCGGCGGGACAATATATGCAGTGTACGCCTGATCTCTTCATCCCTTCCGATAACAGGGTCTAATTTACCCGCTGACGCCAATTCATTCAGGTTCCGGGCGTATTTTTGCAATGCATTATATTGAGCATCTCCACTTTGCGTATTGACAGTGGAGCCCTTCCGGAGATCCAGGATGGCGGCTCGAAGCCCTTTTGTGGTCAGGCCCACATCTTTCAAAAGCTTTGCCATATCATCACTCCCATCCAATAGCGCCAGCAGCAAATGCTCCACGCTCACAAATTCATCCTTAAAATCTTTAATATTTGAACTCGCACGCAACAACACATTATTAGCGTCCCGGCTCATGAATTGCCCCCCTTCTCCGGACACCTTGGGATATTTTTGGAGCTGCTCATCCAGCTTGGCGTTTAAGAAATTAGTATTGACATTATTTTTTTTCAACAGGAAATCAACAATATCCTCATTGTCGGCCAGCAATGCTTTCAATAAGTGTCCCGTTTCAATACTTTGGTTACCGGCATCGAATGCAAGTTGCTGCGCATGTTGCAGCGTTTCCTGTGCTTTGATCGTGAAATTATTAACGTTCATATCTTCTGATTAAAATAAATTTTTTCATAAGTAATTCAATCAAACTAAGCATAGTAATCACTCTACTCTTTTATTGTTTTACCTCATTGATTTGTGTAAGGAACGTTCATATCATCACAAATAACAATCCTGTTTATTCTGCCTGTTAAATTGTCATCTAAGTTACTGATTTTCTGCTTTTCTTTCCGATTGGATGATAAAAGACTGTTAAAATTACAGGGAGTTATAAAAATATTAACAATAGTATATTAATTCTATAGGATAACATACCTTTGCAATTCTATTCTTTTAAAATCTTAAGAAAATGGTTCTGTTAATTGAATTTCTGCGGAAACCGTGGCCCTGGTATATAGGGGGCCCCCTGATCGGGCTGACAGTGCCCGCGCTGCTGGTAGCGGGAAATAAACGTTTAGGAGTATCCTCTTCGCTGAAACATATCTGCGCCGCCTGCGTTCCTGCCAATATCAATTTTTTACATTACGACTGGAAAAAAGAGAGCTGGAACTTATTTTTTGTGGCCGGCATCCTGATAGGCGGCATCATAGCAGGGGATGTGTTTGCCAATCCTTTACCGGTGGATATTTCGTCTAATACAGTGTATTTGTTGCACCAAATGGGTGTGAATACAAAAAGCGGCCTGCTGCCGGATAATCTATTCAACTGGCATGCCGTACTCAGCCTGAAAGGTATTATTTTAATGATAGTAGGTGGTTTTATGGTGGGTTTCGGAACCCGTTATGCCGGCGGCTGTACGTCCGGGCATGGTATTATGGGGCTGTCTAATCTGCAATGGCCGTCGTTGGTAGCTGTAATATCTTTTTTTGCAGGCGGTATTATATGCTCTTATTTCATACTTCCTTATGTATTAAAGCTTTAGTTACAAGATGAGAAATATAAAATATCTGGTATTCGGAACTTTATTCGGAATTATTCTGACAAAAAGTGAAGCAATCTCATGGTTCCGTATACAGGAAATGTTTCACTTTCAGGGATTTCAGATGTATGGTATTTTTATGACTGCTATTCCGGTTGGAATCATTTCTGTGCTGCTCATTAAAAAGCTGCATGTCCCGACCATTCATGGAGAAGCTATCTGTATTCCGGCGAAAAAATTTCATAAAGGATATATCATCGGTGGATTTATTTTCGGATTGGGTTGGGCATTAACAGGTGCCTGCCCAGGCCCGTTATTTGCACAGATCGGTTCTGGATTCAGTGTAATTATAGTAACACTATTGAGTGCACTGGCCGGGACCTGGGTTTATTCAGCCTTAAGGGATAAACTTCCCCATTAGCGCTGCCAGGGTATGTTCCGGGAATTTTTCTTACCTGTGGATCGTTATGTAAGAAAATCGGGTTAGTCCACGCCCGTTAAAAATTCACTGTTCACATAATTCACTACCTCTCTGATCTGTTGGGTATTTTCATATATGGATATTTGCCTGTCGGCTCCGGTTCCATGCTGCAACATTCTTTCAATATAACGAATCTCATGACGGCTTCCCAGGTCATCTACCACATCATCAATAAAATCGAGTAATTCATAAATCAATACCCGGGTGTTTACTTCACATTCTTTTCCGAAATCAATCATGTTCCCGTCTAAGCCGTAACGGGATGCCCGCCACTTATTTTCATTGACTAATTGTCTTTTATAAATAATGAAATTCAGGTTTTTTGTTCTGAGCTTGTATAACTTGGCGCAGATTGCCTGAAATAAAGCCGTAATGGCAATGGTCTCATCCAGGGTCATCAGCACATCGCAAATGCGGAATTCTACGGTATTGAAAAATGGATGCACGCGCAAATCCCACCAGACTTTCTTCGCATTGTCAATACAATTCGTTTTAACTAAGAGATTAATATACCTGTCATATTCATCAATAGTTGCAAAATAATCGGGTATTCCGGTACGGGGAAATTTATCAAAGACTTTAGTCCTGAACGATTTAAAGCCTGTATTCCTCCCTTCCCAAAAGGGTGAATTAGTGGAAAGTGCAAATACGTGCGGGAGAAAATAACGGGATGAATTGGCAATATGTAAAGCCATTTCACGGTTTTCCATTCCCACATGCACGTGTAAACCGAAAATGAGATTTGAGCGTGCTGCATCCTGCATTTCGTTCACAATTTCAAAATAGCGCGGATGATCCGTGATCAATTGTGCTTCCCATCGTGAAAAAGGATGTGTGCCGGATGCTCCGATAACAAAGCCCAGATTGCGGGCTATAGCGGAAATAGATTTTCTTAATAATCTTACATCCTCCCGCGCTTCTCCTATATTTTTACAAATCTCTGTCCCTACTTCTACCACAGCCTGGTGCATTTCTGCTTTCACCTTGTCTTTCAGTATCATATGGGCCAGCTCTACTATCTTTTGTTCATGGGATTTCAGCTCTAACGTTTCAGGGTCCATGACCATGTATTCTTCTTCCACCCCAAGGGTAAATTGATTGAAATTCATAAGTGTTTTTTAATATTGAATATCGAGCACCGAATATGGGTTTTAGAAGCAGCGTCTCTGATCTTATTATTCATCACACGTTTTATCAACTTACGGCCATCTTTTCACCTCTCTCTTGTCAACCGAGTCAAGCACAAATTTTCCCCAGGTGAGATTATCCACATCGTCTTTTTGCGAGGCAGCACGTTCAATGGCATAGCGGGCGGCAGTTTCCACAACCCATTCGAAATTCTCCTCACCTACGGAATGCTTGTCCGCATCCGGCGCCGGATTGCAGAAATCAATGGCATAAGGTATTCCGTCACGCACTGCAAATTCCACCGTATTAAAATCATAGCCCAAAAATTGATTTAAACGAATGGTATAGTTTTCTATCAATCGCAACAGATTTCCATCTAACGGATGAGTGGCATGATAACGAAGATGATGCGGATTCCGCGGCTCATAAGGCATGATACGGACATGCTTTCCGCCAATGCAGTAACATCTGAAGTAGGATTCAAAGGTGATCTCTTCCTGCAGCATCATCACTAATTGTCCCGTTTCCGCATGCTTTTCAAAAAATTCTTCTTTGTTATGGAGTTTATACACACTTTTCCATCCGCCGCCGGCAAAAGGTTTCATGTAGGCGGGAAATCCGGTATAATTAAATATGGCTTCCCAATCCAGAGGATAGGCCAGATTCTTAAAAGATTCGTTAGAAGTATCCGGGGGTAATTCACGGGAAGGAAGCAAAACGGTTTTGGGTACAGGCACGCCGATTTTTGTGGCTAAACAATTATTAAAGAATTTTTCATCAGCACTCCACCAGAAAGGATTGTTGATCACAGCCGTGCCGCGCAGCGCTGCATTCTTGAGAAAAGAGCGGTAAAAAGGCACATCCTGAGAAATACGGTCAATGATAACAGCATAACCGCTTGGCTCTCCCTGAATTGCTTTGTCAATGCTAACCGGCTCGGCTATAATAGTTTCCTCATTTTTGCTGTTCACCTTATTAATGAAAGCCTGGGGAAAGCTGTTTTCAACTCCAAAGAGAATTCCAATTCTTTTCATCTGAAATAATTTAAAAATTTATTTTTGAGAGATAATGTGGAAACATTTCTTTCCACACCGGCCAGTCGTGCGTAGCATCAGGCCTGATATCCAGCCAGTGAGAAATTCCTTTTTGCCATAAAATACCTGAAAGTCTTTCATTTTGCTCACGGCAAATGTCATTTCCCGCCACACCTAAGATGATACCCATTTTCCAAAGGTTGGGATCCTGATCTCCGGGTAAAAAATCTACAGGATTATTATAATACACATCATCAGCATAATAGCCGGAAACTCTCGATTTAATATCGAAAACTCCGCTCATGGAAAACAGATGAGACACCATAGCAGGATGCCTGAAGGCAAAATTAGCCGCATGGTATCCCCCAAAGCTGCAGCCTGCCGTAACGACCCGGCGATGTCCCGTTTCATGGGCGGCTCGGCCCACTATTTCATGGAGTATAAGCCGGTCATAACAACTATGATTATAGGCTCGTATATTAGGAGCTATGTCATTATTATACCAACTGTCTGTGTCAATGCTGTCGGGGCAATAGATTTTTATCAACCCTTCATTAATGAACCATTGTGCTGCATCAATCATTCCCCGGTCTTTGTTCTCATAATATCTCCCCATGGAGGTCGGGAAAAGAATTACAGGTACGCCGCGGTCGCCAAAAACCAGCATTTGAAATTCACGTCCGAGATCGGGAGAATGCCATTTGTAGTAATTCTCGATCATGTAAGGGGGAGATTTAATCCAAATATATTTATTCGGATTCAGATGGGCAAAAAATTCTTTTGATAATTCCCGCTTATAAATAAAAAAAATGGCAGATTACTTACATCGCACCGCTCAACCACCTACCCTTGCTACATTCCTGTCCTGGGGGATTCAGCAGGAGCTGGTCGTGTAAGACCTGCCGCTGCAAAGGTAAGAAAAAATATTATTGATCCTATTTTACAAGATCACCTTTCAGCATTAACAAATTGGTCTCGGCTAATTTGGCATTATACTGAGCAGAGATTAAAGTGAACCGGGTCTCAGCAAGACTTTGTTGGGCTTGTTTCACCTCTAAGGAACTGACCTGCCCCTGCTGAAAGGCGGCTAAGTTTACTTTCACGTTTTCCTCAGCCACTGTCAGGTTTTCTTCTGCTAACCGGATCGCTTTGATATAATATTCATAGCTTTTGTAAGCATTACGCAGTTCCTCTGAAACTAACGACTGCTGATTCCGGAGGCTTAACTGATTATAGGCGATGTTCAGTTGCGCATTCTTCGCCTGTTGATTGTGAAGGAATCCCTGAAAAACAGGTATAGATGCAGAGACCCCGTAATTTAATCCTCTATTCTGATTCAAAAGAAAAAAACCGGCTTCAGAATTCGTGCTGTTGAAAGCATAGCTGGAATTAAAAGAAACAGTCGGTAAACGGCTGCGCTGTACTTCTTTCAATGCTAACCGTGAAATATCAATATTCTTCCTGGCTAATAACAGGCCCGGATTATCGGCTAATGCGGCTTGTTTAATGGAGGCATAATTTAGAGTTGTGTCAACAGGAATACTATCAGTAACCAGGTAATCATTATCAACAGGAACTGCAATTAACCGGTTGAGAGACGCTTTACTTTCCTCAATCAAAGTCTGCTGCTGCAGATAGGAAGCTTTTTGTGAATTCAGATCCACCTGCGCCTGCAGCAGATCAATCTTAGAGCCTAAACCGCTGTTGAATTCGTTCCCGGCGATTTTTACACGTTCTTCGGAAATGGACATTTGCTCTGCAATTGAAGCCAATTGCTCCTTCTGCTGCACAATATTATAATAGGACTGAATGATTTGCGCTATCGTGGTCACCACCTGATTTTTCACAGTTAAAGTGCCCGCTTCTTCAATAGCTTTTAATTTATCTTTTGTGGCAAATA
Source organism: Chitinophagaceae bacterium (assembly GCA_004322015.1). Lineage (GTDB taxonomy): Bacteria > Bacteroidota > Bacteroidia > Chitinophagales > Chitinophagaceae > FW021-bin31. The sequence goes on along the minus strand of SCQT01000050.1, from coordinate 49,319 downwards.
CTTTTAATCCATCAAACAAGGTCCAGTTCAGGTTGGCTGAAAGCGATGTCTGGCTTGATTTTGCACCGTTACGCTCTACTTTGTTGCCATTGGAGTACTTCTGACTGACGCTTTCAGTGTACCATGTTTTAGATGCGGTTCCGCTAAGCACAGGCAGGAATGCGCCGAAAGCATAGTGATAATCCACTGCTGCCGCTTCCTCCTGGTTTTTTGCCATCAGAATATTGTAATTATTTTTTAATCCGATCGTAATGGCATCATCCAAAGTCATTAATTCTTGTGCCTCACTTTGAAAGAAATCACAGATGAATAACACACATAAAAAATAAACAGGCAATAATTTCATTATTCAAATTTTAATCAACCCTGGGATATCCTTAATTCTTTCTCTTGTAAAATCCCCTCTCCGTCAATCAGGTTTGCCGGCTTCCTCCTGGAAAGGAAAGAGTACATGGCCGGGATCACAAATAAAGTCAGAATAAGGGCAAAAATAATTCCTCCCACAATCACTATGCCGAGCGGAATGCGGCTGGTGGATGCAGCGCCTAAGGATAATGCGATGGGCAAAGCGCCTAATGACATGGCCAGACTGGTCATTAAAATAGGGCGCAGGCGTAACGAGGCGGCTTCAATGGCAGCATTGATCCTGCTCATGCCGGCATCCCGTTTTTTGTTGGCGAATTCTACAATAAGAATACCATTTTTTGTGACTAATCCGATCAGCATGATCATACCGATCTCTGAAAATATGTTCAATGTCTGATCAAAAAGCCATAAGCATAGCACGGCGCCTGCTAATGCCAATGGGACAGTGATCATGATAATAAACGGATCTATCCAGCTTTCAAATTGTGCGGCTAAAACCAGGTAGATCAATACCATGGCCAGCACGAAGGCGAACAAGGTGTTGGAAGAGCTTTGTTCATAATCCAGGGAAGAACCCGTCAGGGCGGTGCTGAAAGAAGGTCCCAACGTTTCTTTGGCTATTTTCTGCATCTCCTCTATCCCTTGCCCTTGTGTAATACCGGGCGCCAGGCTCGCTGAAATAGTAGCAGACTTATAGCGGTTATAATGATAGATCGTAGGAGGCGCGGTAGAAGTTTGCATGGTCACCAGGTTATCCAAAGAAATAGATTGCCCCTGGTTATTTCTCACATAAATAGATTTGAGATCGGAAGGTGCATCACGATAATTCCACAAAAGTTCTCCCACCACATCGTATTGCATACCGTTGATAGTAAAATATCCGTAACGCACATTAGATAAAGCCAATTGCAATGCCTGGGATACATCTGCGATGGAAACGCCCATCTGGCTGGCTTTTGCCCGGTTTATTGTCACTCTTAATTCAGGGCTGTTAAATTTCAGATCTACATCCACCACCTGAAACATGGGATCTTTTTGTGCCCTGTTTAAAAAGACAGGTAAGACATGGGCTAATGAATCGAAATTAATATTTTCAATCACGAACTGCACTGGTAAAGTGGTATGGCGGCTCTGCTGAATGGTTTGAGTCTGAATAGCGTAAGCACGCCCTTGTGGGAAATATTTTTGTTGGCTGTTAAAATAATTAACGATTTGCTGTTGGGAACGATGGCGTTTATCCGGTGGTACCAGGGTTACATACATAAATGCAGTATTGCTGCCTCCGTTTCCGCCAAAAGAGGGGGAGGTAACCGAAAGAACCATATTATGTTCGGGAATGGAATCCATAATAAAACTAACTTCATTCTTCACATATTGGTCCATGGAAGTAAATGAGGTCCCTTCGGGAGCGGTCATGGATACGCGGAACTGGCTCCTGTCTTCCAGGGGGGCTAATTCCGATTTCAGGCTTTTACCGATAAACCAGATCATGGCAAGACATACTCCTATAATGAATAATGCAGCCCATCTCATTTCCATAAAACGAGTTAGTGAGTTTTTATATCCTCCCTCAAACCATTGGAAAAAAGGTTCTGTTTTTTTATAAAATCCCGAATGATGATGCGCATCGCGCGCCATCTTCAGGTTGAGTACCGGCGTAAGTGTCAGCGAAACAAATGCTGAGAGCAAGACAGCACCGGCTACGACAATACCAAATTCGCGGAATAGTCTTCCTACGAATCCCTGGAGGAATACAATCGGCAGAAATACGAAAGCCAATGTAACGGAAGTGGCGATCACTGCGAAAAATATTTCCTCCGAACCTTCGCGGCAGGCCTGCATTTTAGGCATGCCGGCTTCTAATTTTTTAAAGATGTTTTCAGTAACTACAATGCCATCATCCACCACCAGACCGGTCGCTAATACGATTCCCAATAAGGTCAGTATGTTAATGGAAAAACCACATAAATACATGATGAAAAAAGCGCCGATCAGGGAGACAGGAATATCTAAAAGCGGTCTTATGGCGATGATCCAATCGCGGAAGAAGAAGTAAATGATCAGGATCACTAAGATCAAAGCAATGATCAATGTTTCTTTTACCTCACTGATTGAATTTTTAATATATTGGCTGTCATCAAAAATAATATTCAGCTTTAAATCTTTTGGCAGATCTTTCCTTATTTGATCTAATCTTTTATAAAATTCATCAGAAATAGCCACATAATTTGAACCCGGCAAAGGAATAATAGCCAATCCAACCATTGGAGCATTTTTTTCCCGGAGAATAGTTTCCTGATTTTCAGGACCTAATTCTGCGGAACCGATGTCGGACAGATGGATGATCTTTCCACCCACGTCTTTTATAATAAGATTATTAAATTGTTCGGGTGTATAAAGCCTTCCCATGGTGCGGATGGTCAGTTGTGTGGCATCGCCGGTAACTGTACCTGAAGGCAGTTCAACATTTTGCTGATTTAAAGCGGCCTGAACATCCTGCGGAGTAATCCCGTAAGCAGCCATTTTCAACGGATTCAACCAGAGACGCATGGAATATAATTTCTCTCCCCAAACCTGAATAGAGCTGACACCTGGTATGGTCTGCAGCGTCTGCTCTAATACGTTTTCTGCATAATCGGTCAACTGCATTTGATTACGGGTGGTGCTTTGCAAAGTCAGCGCCATAATGGGTGAGGCATTAGCGTCGGCCTTGCTGACTACCGGTGGGGCATCAATATCCTGAGGTAATGAACGGACGGCGCCGGACACTTTATCACGTACATCATTAGCTGCCGCTTCGAGATCTGTTCCCAGGTCAAATTGTACGGTAATGGAACTGATACCCTGCGAACTGGTAGAAGAGATGCTTTGAATACCGGCAATACCATTAATAGCTTTTTCCAGCGGATCAGTTATCTGGGATTCTATAATGGAAGCGTTTGCCCCTGTATAAGAAGTGCGCACACTGATCACCGGCGGATCAATGGCCGGATAATCTCTAACGCCCAGAAAAGTAAACCCCACAATACCAAAGATCACGATGATAATACTCATCACGATAGCCAATACCGGGCGTCTGAGTGATATGGAAGGTAGGCTCATGGCAGATTTTCAATTCTAAAACTTTTGCTAAAACTATTTTTCATCACTGCTCACATGCATAAAATGCAGGCTTGCCCCGGGCATCGCCTGCATAATCCCTGTGGTAAGTACAGTATCTCCTGCATTCAGGCCGGAAATGATCTGTACCTGATCGGCAGTGCGTTCCCCTGTTTGTACCGTTACAAATACGGCCTTCCCGTTCCTGCTTACTATTACCTGAGCATCCTGGGTGGTGGGTATCAGCGCCTGAGATGGGATCATTAAGGCGTCGGGAATATGATGCAAATCAATGTGGACAACTGCAAAACCACCGGGTGCCAGTATATTTTTATTGTTTCCCACAAGTGCGCGCATGGTAACGGTTCTGGTCACGGGATCAACCCCCGGATCAATCGCGTAAATTTCTCCTGAGAAGCTGCGATCATGCATCTCAGAAACAGAAAAACTCACCTTGTCGCCTAATGAGATCCTGTCCCGATATTTCTCAGGTACTGAAAATTGCAATTTCAAAGGATTGTTCTGGTAAAGATTAGTGATCACCGTAGAAGGGGTTACTATAGCTCCCACACTTACCTGCCTGAGTCCCACCTTGCCGTCAAAAGGAGCACGAATATCTGTCTTGCTGATCTCCGCTTTATAATAATTAATATCTGCCTGAGCTGAGGCTACTTGGTTTTGGGTATTGTCCACGTTTTGTTCGCTGATGCCGTTGATGGCAAGCAGTTGTTTTTGACGTTTGAGGGTGGTGTCCGCTAATTGTTGCTGAATTTTGGATTTCTCCAACTGTGCTTTCAGGTCGCCATCGAATAACTCTACCAGGAGGTCACCTTTTTTTACATAGGACCCTTCCTTAAAGTTTATTTGTGTAATTCTGCCTGTGGTCTCAGGTTGTATCCCAATGGATTCATTGCTCAGCAAAGTGCCGGTCACCTCCAAGTTGTTTTGCAATGGAACAGGCCTTACCACATAAGCATCCACCAACAGGCCTTTGGAGCCTTTTGCCATACTTTTTCTTTCGGCGGCCTGCTTTTGATCTTTTTTCACTTTATTGTAAGCCAGGGCACCTATGGCACATACCACCACAAGAATCAAAATAATCCGGACGATTGTACGATTCATACTTTTTATTTCCTGATATTTTTATAATTTTAGGCCGGTTGACACCTTTTATTCAGGATAAAAGGATGACAAAGTTACAAAACAAGGTTTGACAGAGTAAAGTGGTAATGTCTTATTGTTATAAAAGGTAAAAAGACTTTGTAGAAGGCAAAAGCAGCGAACGTACAAGTGGTTATGAAAATTAAAAACGCTTATTTCCATAAAATTTATATTTTTGCGCCAAAATAATCCTAAAAATTACCGTTATGTCAGACATTGCATCAAGAGTAAAAAAGATCATCATTGACAAATTAGGTGTAGACGAAGCAGAAGTGACCCCCGAAGCCAGTTTTACTAACGATTTAGGGGCTGATTCGTTAGACACTGTCGAGCTGATCATGGAATTTGAAAAAGAGTTCAACATCTCCATTCCCGACGAACAAGCAGAAACAATCACTACCGTTGGTCAGGCTATTTCTTACTTAGAGGAGCACGCCAAATAATCAGGAGTAAAAAAATTTGTTTTACGATTAATGGAATTAAAACGTGTTGTAGTTACAGGTTTAGGCGCACTTACGCCGTTGGGCAATTCTGTTCCCGGATATTGGGATGGATTGGTGAACGGCGTATCCGGCGCTGATTTCATTCAATCGTTTGACCCATCCAAATTCAGAACCCGCTTCGCCTGCGAGCTTAAGAATTTTGACCCTGCCGACTATCTGGATAAAAAAGAAGTCAGGAAGATTGACCGCTTTACACAAACGGCTCTTGTAGTGGCCGATCAGGCTATTAAGGATTCAGGATTGAATATCGAAAAAGTCAATACAGAGCGGGTAGGAGTGATACACTCTTCAGGGATAGGCGGACTGACCTCTTTCTGCGAAGAGTTAAAAGTCTTTTACAGGGGCGATGGCACACCGCGATTCAGTCCATTCTTCGTTCCTAAAATGATTATTGATATAGCCGCGGGGTTTATTGCCATGAGATTCAATTTCAGGGGGCCTAATTTTGCGGTGGTATCCGCCTGTGCTTCCTCCACTAATGCGATCATTGAAGCTTTCAATTATATCCGCATGGGCAAAGCAGACATTATGCTGGCCGGTGGTTCTGAAAGCATGATTAATGAAGCGGGTGTAGGTGGCTTCAGCGCAATGAGAGCATTGTCCGAACGTAATGACAACCCTCAGACAGCTTCCCGTCCATTTGATTTGGACAGGGACGGATTTGTAATCGGAGAAGGGGCAGGGTGTCTGATATTGGAAGATCTGGAGATGGCTAAAGTGCGGGGAGCCCACATATATGCAGAAGTAGCCGGAGGAGGAGCCTCTGCAGATGCTCACCATATTACCGCGCCGCATCCCGAAGGGTTGGGTGCCAGATTGGTCATGCAACGCGCATTAGATGATGCCGGCATGCAACCTGATCAAATTGATTATATTAATGTGCATGGCACATCCACTCCATTAGGAGATGTTTCTGAAGTAAAAGCCATTCATCAGCTTTTTGGCGATGCCATTTATAAGCTGAATATCAGTTCCACCAAATCTATGACGGGACATTTATTGGGAGCAGCAGGAGCCATAGAAGCAATCGCTTGCCTTATGGCCATTCAACATCAAATCGTTCCTCCGACTATCAACCATTTTACAGACGATCCTCAATTCGACCCGAAAGTTAATTTTACTTTCAACAAATCGCAGAAAAGAGAAGTAAATGCCACTTTAAGTAATACTTTTGGATTTGGCGGGCATAATGCTTCCGTGATATTTAAAAAATTTGTTGACTGATTTTTGTGGAAAACAAAAAAGAATTGAAAAATGTGCTGGGATTTACACCCAGAAAAACGGCTATTTATGAAATAGCGCTTAGCCATCGCTCCAGCAAAGAAAAAAACGATGAAAATAATGAACGGCTGGAATACCTGGGAGATGCTATTTTAGGAGCGGTTATCGGGGATTTCTTATTTAAAAAATATCCTCATCAGCCTGAAGGATATCTGACTGAAATGCGCTCTAAAATCGTCAATCGTCAGCGCTTGAATGATATTGCCGTTAAAATGGGATTACGTCGCCTTACTATTTACAACAAGGATAATAATTTTCTGAAAATCAGCGGCATATTCGGTAATACTTTAGAAGCGTTAATAGGCGCTGTGTACCTGGACCGGGGCTTCGAAAAAACCCGTGAGTTTATTTTTAAACGTATCATTTTACCTTATATTGATCTCGAATCACTAGAAAATGAAGAGATCAATCATAAGAATAAATTATACGGCTGGGCTAATAAATACGGACATCAGTTAGAATTTGAACTTTTGGATGAACATTTGGAGGGAAGCCGCCGCCTCTTTACCGTGGCAGTGGTGGTGGATGGCGATATTGTTTGCTCAGGCAAAGCTCACAATAAAAAAGATGCAGGCCAGTTAGCGGCACGGGATGCGTTGGAAATACTCGGCATCTCTTCCGATAAACCCTTATGACTGAATATAATTGTTCAGTATATCTATCACCTGTTTTTGGTCGGAGATGGTTTCTTTCACTACATCATTAATTGAAATAATACCGCAGATCTGATCGTTTTCGAATACCGGAAGATAGCGGATATTGGCATCCGACATCAGTTGCATGCAATGGTCAATGTAATCTTCAGGACTGATCTTGGGCAGATCGGTGGACATTATATCAGCTACTTTTGTTTCAGCGGAAGTTTTCCCCCGGAGTATGATCTTCCTGGCATAATCCCGTTCCGTCATTAACCCGCAATACTGTCCGTTTTCCATTACCACAATGGAGCCAATGTTCTTTTCTGCCATCATTTTTAAAGCATCCAATACGTGACACTCTGGATCCACGGATATGACGTTATTTCCTTTGCGCGTGAGAATTTGAGCCACATTTTTCATGATAGGAAGGATTTAAAAGTGAATACAACTATTTGGTCCAATGACAAGGTACAAATATTCTGCCGGATTTACAAATGATTTTTATTACTTGCAACAGGAGTGAGTTCACCCCGGAGGGAAGTTTGAAGCAGATATTTGATCTCATCCGTAGATAATGGCTGCCCTAACAGAAACATTGTTTTGGTAACTGCGGCCTCAAAAGTCATATCGCATCCGCTGATCACACCTGCTTCCAGAAGGTACTTGCTGGTTTCATATCTCCCTAATTCCACCGAGCCACCGTCGCATTGGGTAATATTCAACACAATGAGTCCGCGGGCTATAGCATTTGCAATGCAGCGGATAAACCACGATGCAGTAGTGGCGTTCCCGTTACCAAAGCTTTCTAAAATGACAGCTCTGATATCCGGAGCCTGCAGCACACCATTTACTGCAGACTGGGTAATACCCGGAAATATTTTCAGAACGGTTAAACGGGGATCTAACTTTTTATACACGTTGAATTCATCTTTAGGTTGCGGCAAAGTAAATTCATCATGGTATTTAATGGTTACCCCCGCTTCAGCCAATACCGGATAATTCATGGAGTAAAATGCTTCAAACTTCTCTGCATCATATTTCTTGGAACGGTTGCCCCGGAAAAGCATGAAGTCGAAATAGATGCATACTTCCGGAATAAGCGCTTGCCCGTTATCATATTTAGCTGCCGCTATTTCTATGGCAGTAATAATGTTCTCACGAGCATCTGTCCTGATCATTCCTATCGGCAACTGGGACCCTGTAATGACGACGGGTTTACCTAAGTTTTCCAGCATAAAGCTCAGGGCTGATGCTGTAAAAGACATGGTATCTGTTCCATGCAGGATCACAAAGCCATCGTAATACTGATAATTCTGCTCAATGATCTCTGCCATTTGTATCCATATCTCCGGTTGCATATCTGATGAATCAATAGGAGGAGTAAAAGGATATACGAAGAAATGGTATCCCAGCCTGTACATTTCAGGGATATTATTCCTGATCTCTGAGAACTCCAGCGGTCGCAATAGCTGTTGTTTTTCATCATAGATCATTCCTATCGTACCCCCCGTATAGATGATCATGATCTTAGTAGTAGCTTTGGAGAGATAGTTACTCATAGCTGAACTGACCGGATTTTCTGCCAATGCCTCTGCTGTATTCATTGCCGGCAAGATGAGGATTATTCGGCAATCCATCCACCGGTTGTATTATACAAGACAATTGAAAAAGTCCGTATTTTTTTCTAAACAAAATATATTATACCTGATCACTTGATCTTTTTTATATAAAGTCTGTAAACATTCGCAGTTCTGTAAAAATTAGAATTGGAATAACCTGTTTGCATTATCCATAGTTACTTTTGCCACTTCTGCTACATCCGTATTTTTTATTGCAGCTATTTTTTCAGCAATTAAGGGAATATAGCTGCTTTCGTTGCGTTTACCCCGGTACGGCACCGGTGCGAGGTAAGGCGCATCTGTTTCCAGAAGCAAATGCGACAGATCCACATCTTTGATAACATCAGGCAATGTGGATTTTTTAAAAGTGATTACTCCTCCGATGCCCAGATAAAATCCCAGATCAATGATTTCCTGAGCCTCTGCTGCTGTTCCCGAAAAGCAATGGAACACACCCTGCAAATTCCCATCTTTTTTCTCACGGACGATATCTATACAATCCCGGGTCGAGTTTCTGCTGTGAATAACGATGGGCAAATGATATTGCAAGGCCAGGTCAATCTGGTCACGGAAAGCTGCCATTTGTTGTTCTTTAAAAGTAACATCCCAATAGAAATCCAGGCCGGTTTCCCCCACTGCTACAAATTTCCGTTGCGAAAACAAGTGTTTGAGTATTTTCAATTCTTCAGTAACATTCTCTTTTACTGAACATGGATGTAATCCCATCATGGCATAAGCACGCTCTGAAAATTCTCTTTCAAAATTTAATAAAGCATCTGTGGTGCTGCTGTCAATATTAGGAAGGAAGATTTTTTCAATACCGGCGTCTTTAACTCGCTGCATCATGGCGGCACGGTCTTCATCAAATTCTGGCAAATATAGGTGTGCATGACTGTCAATGAAAGAAGGCATGTTGGATAAGTTATGAAGTTACAAGGTTGTGAGGTTATAAAGCCGGAAATCATCAGGCCAAAGTTACAAAGTTTAGATAATGGGAGAACTTCAAATTAAAATTTAGCTGCCAATCGAAAACAATCACAAACCTTTATTCGTCAAAATGGTACAATCACTTTAAAACAAAAATTTCTTCCCATATTATAAATACCCAAATGTCCGTTGGGCGATTGGGTGTAATACTCAAAATATTGTAAGCGGCTTAAGTGATTCTGGTAAGCCGTATTCAGCAAATTATTGATGGCAAATTCAACGCTGATGTTTTTATTTTTTGAATAATGAACATTGACAACGGCAGAGAAATTCAGCAAAGCATAAGCCGCCGTAGGCGTTTCCGTGTTGTACAAACCGAGATATTTGTTTTGCGCAAGATTCATGTCTGTTGCAGCTTTCAGAGAAATGTTTTGTATGATTTTATTTTTTGTATCCATATCATAACCGACGCTGCTCAACCAGCGAGGCGATGGAATGAACGGAAGATATTGCCCCTGTGTACCCGTCTTTTTATATTTTGGGTTCAGGTTGTTGCCATATATCATCGAAAAAGAATTATCGAATTGAAATGCTTTCCAGCTTTGCGGATGCACGTTGAATGTGGCGTTCAATCCATACAGCCGCGCATTGGTTTGCTGGTATTTAAAAGTTCTGTTGCCCGGAATAATCACAACAGGGTTGCCATTTGCATCTACATCCAAATCTTCATAAATATAATTTTCAATGTAGTTGTTGTAAACGCCCAGCTCAAAAGAAAAATCGTTAAACGTTCCTATCATTCCCAAATCTTCCTGCAAGCTGAACTCCGGCTTGAAATTCAGGTTGCCAACATAATAAATATGCGCTCCAGGGTCTAAGCCGTTCGATGCAATTTCCGTGATGTTCGGCGCACGATAACCACGTGCGATATTTGCTTTCAGGCTGATTTGATTGCTCAATGCATAAGTCGCACCAAGGCTTCCGGTAATGCCTTCAAAATTTAAATGAAACGCATTGAACTGATGCTTGCTTCCGGTAGTATCGTTACCGGAAACCTGCTGATAAAATCCTGTATTCGGATTTGCTTTTATATACATATCATCGCCGTTTTCGTTGCGGTGATCATAACGGATGCCGCCCGCAATTGTCCATCGTGCGCGCTTCCACAATCCATAAAAATAGCTGCCGATGTCGAATAGGTGATAATTCGGAATGGGAAAGTCCGTTGCATTTTTATTACTGTTTGTCTGGTACATTCCGTTCACACCCACCGAAGGCTGGATGTTCCAGACAGTCGGCGCATTGTAGCGAAGCGCATAATCAATCGTATTCAAGACAATGTATTCGCCGGCTTGTTTTGTATCTGTCGGATGGTCAAACTCTCGCCGGATGTTTTGCTCAAAGCCAAGCATAGCCTTGATTTCGTCATCACCAAGCTGGTACTGGTTATCGGTATAAGCGCGAAAATCCTGTATGCGCTGTGACAAAGGACTTACGCTGCCATTGTATGAATTCAAAACTTTATTGCTTACAATCGGACGATTGGTAATCGTGTCCACCTGCGGAATTTTTACATTCTCGCCTGGCGATTCATAAATCTGGTAAGTGAATTTTCTTGTCAGCGAATCGCGGCTGCCGTCGGGAATGCCCTGACGATTGTTGTAGTAAGTAAGATTGAAATGCGAGTAGCCTTTTGCATTTTTATAACCAGCAAACGCAGACAGGTTCTGCATGTTGAAACCTGTGTTATAAACCCTTCCGTCAATGGGGTTGGTATAATTTTTTGCTATGCGCTCCGAGCCTCGCAATGCATAAGACCAATGACTGCCACCATAATTGAATATCAGGCTATTGCCGATCAGTCCATTGTTGGTTTGGTATTCTGAAAGAAGTCTGCCATGGATCCGTCTGTCAGTATCTTTCGGTTCTGAGATAAACAGGCTGAGCACGCCGGCGATGGCATCCGAGCCGTACATCAGGCTCGACGGACCTTCAATTACTTCTGCATGGTCAATCGTGTAATCGTCCATCGGCACGCCGTGTTCGTCGCCCCATTGCTGCGTTTCCACGCGCAGCACGCCGTCATATAAAGTCAGCACGCGGTTGTACCCAAGCCCGTTGATAAAAGGTTTGGACACATTCGGTCCAGTTTTTACCGCCTGAAATCCGGGCGCGTTTTGCGCAATGGCATCAATGGTATTTTCGGAAATAGTTTGCTCAATTACTTTTTTCGATATGCTGATAACAGGCAGCGGATTTTCTTTGATGTGGATCGCTTTGCTCGCACCCGTAACTACTACCTCATTCAAGGTATTGTCATTGGGGGTCAAAACGACATGAAGTGCTATTTTATCGTTACTTTTTATCGAGATCTCTCTTGTAAAACTTTGGTATCCGACATAAGAGACCCTGAGCGTATAATCCCCTTTGGGAATGCCCCTGATAATAAAATAGCCTGCACTATCTGTAGTTGTCCCTAAACCTGTTCCGGATAATCCTACGCTCGCATAAGCAATCGGCATTTTGCCGTAAGTAACGCTCCCGATGATCGTGGCCGTTTGAGCATTTGCTGCCATTATAAACAGGGAAATATTCATGAAGATTAATATAGCTTTCATCGTAGTTTATAATTTTACACATGCAAAAATATAAAATTAGATTAACCTAAAAAATATTTTTCTAATGGCTAAATTATGATCGTGCAGAAATCTTATAGCATACATGATCAAATAATCTTCTCAGAGAATGATAAGGCATACCCCAAACCGGCATTCCTTAAAATTTAACCTTGCCGGCACTCATGGATATGGAAAAATGGATGAATTACATCACCATCTGTTGATAAGCATACAATGGGGAAAACTTACGTGAGGTCAGGCGTGGTCATAAAGTGACCATTTTAAATTTCTTTTTAGAAAAATGATTTAACAGTCTCGGCAAAGCATAGCTCATCCGGTCCCATGCTTTTTCACTATCGTGAAATACGATGATAGAACCGGAGCGGGATTTAAACAACACTTTTTGTAAACAAACCTGTGGCTGAACATCCTTATCAAAATCACCGCTGAGGATATCCCACATGATAATTTTAATATCCGGAACGGCGTTTTTCAATGCTTTGATTTGGGAAGATTTAATTCTTCCATAAGGAGGCCTGAATAACGGTGAATGGATATATTTAGCTGCTTCCAGCACGTTTTCAACATAAGCTTTGGTTTTTGTTTTTGCACCGTTTACATGGTCATAAGTATGGTTGCCGACGGAGTGCCCGTCATTAAATATTTGTTGAAAAATATCGGGATGGGCTGCCACGTTTTTCCCTACACAGAAAAAAGTGGCTTTGGCATTATATTTTTTCAATTGTTCCAGCACAAAGGGAGTGATCTCCGGATGCGGTCCGTCATCAAAAGTAAAATATACCGTAGGCTCCGCGGGTGTCATCTTCCAGATACAGCTCTTATAGAGTGATCTGAATATGGCCGGAGTCCTTGTGAAGTATAACATGATTGCTGTTTTCTTGTTGCCGGTTATTTGTTCGTTTATATAGCCACGATGCATGTAAAAGTACATCATTGTCTCAAATCTACCTTTAAAAAATGTACTTTTGCCCTCTTATGGATAAAAAAGTTCGTGTAAGATTTGCACCCAGTCCGACGGGCGGACTTCATCTGGGAGGGGTGCGTACGGTATTGTATAATTATTTATTTGCCCGGCAGCATAGGGGTGATTTCGTTTTGCGTATTGAGGATACAGATCAGACAAGGTATGTGCCGGGGGCAGAAGAATATATCGTGGATTGTCTGCAATGGTGCGGATTGGAACCGGATGAAAGTCCTCAAAAAGGCGGAAAATACGGGCCTTACCGTCAGAGTGAACGGAAAGAGATGTATAAACAATATGCGGAATATCTGGTGAAAAAAGGCTTTGCCTATTATGCTTTTGATACTCCTGAAGAGTTAGACAGTATGCGGAAGGAATTTAAAACTCCTGAGGATCCTTCTCCGCAATATGGGCATCACACCCGTATCAAAATGCGTAACTCACTTACCATACCTGAAAAAGAAGTGAAAGAACTGATGGAGAAAGGAACAACCCATGTCATCCGTTTTTTAATGCCGGAGAACGATGAAGTTAGTTTTACGGATATGATACGCGGTGAAGTGAAGTTCAACACACATACTTTAGATGATAAAGTGCTGCTAAAAGCAGATGGAATGCCTACTTATCATCTGGCTGTGGTGGTAGATGATCATTTGATGCAGATAACTCATATCTTCCGTGGAGAAGAATGGCTGCCCAGTACACCGCTGCATTTACTTCTTTGGGAGCGTTTGGGGTGGAAAGATGAAATACCGCAGTATGCCCATCTGCCTTTGATCCTGAAGCCTGATGGCAAAGGCAAACTGAGCAAACGCGATGGAGACCGACTGGGATTCCCTGTATATGCCATGCAATGGACGGATCCTAAGACAGGAGAGGTTACCAAAGGGTTCAGAGAAATAGGATTTTTACCCGAAGCGTTTAATAATATGCTGGCTTTGCTGGGTTGGAACGACGGTACCGAAAAAGAAATTTTTTCCCCGGAGGAATTAGTAGAGAAGTTTTCAATGGAAAGAGTACATAAAGGGGGGGCGAAATTTAATTTTGAAAAAGCCAAATGGTTCAATCATGAATATATCAAGCGAGGTGATTCCCGGATGCTGTTGCCCTATTTCAAAAAAATATTACAGGAAAAAAATGTACAGGAAAACGATGATCGCTTGCTGTCCATTATGGATCTGATCAAGGAACGCTGCACTTTATTACCTGATCTGTGGGAAAACAGTTTTTTCTTTTTCCAAAGGCCGACGGAATATGACAAAGAAAGCATACTGAAAAAATGGGATGCGGATAAAAAACAATTCTTTAAGGAACTGCCTGCTGCATTCTCCGCCGTGGAATCATTCACACCCGGATCATTGGAAGATGCATTTAAATCATTAGCTGAGAGAAAGAACCTGAAAGCTGGAGGGTTGATGCTCCCCCTGCGGATTATACTGGTAGGAGGAAAGTTCGGTCCTCCGGTATTTCATATTGCCGAATTATTAGGGAAACAAGAAACGTTGGAGAGGATAAAAATAGCTTTACGCTGGGAATTTATGAATTGAAAGTAGGGATTTATCCGGTGTTTTGTCATTTGATCTTTAATTCAGGTCTTGTCTGGCCAGGATAGTAAATGCCGATCTTATATAACCACATTCTCAGGTTTACCGTTCGTAAAGGCCCGGATATTATCAACGACTGTTTTCATCAGACGCTGACGTGATTCATAAGTAGCCCATGCAATATGCGGGATGACAATGCAATTCTTTGCATATAGCAAAGGATTCTCTTCAGAAGGTGGCTCTGTGGACAATACGTCCAGTCCTGCACCTGCAATCCGTCCATTATTCAAAGCATCAGCCAGGTCCTGTTCATTGATCAGGGGGCCGCGACTGGTATTAATAAGCAAAGCGGACGATTTCATCCATGTGAGCGAATGCTTATTAATGAATCCTTTATTCTGTTCATTCAGCGGGCAATGTAAACTAAGGATATCGGATTCACGGAAGCATATTTCTTCGTGCACAAATTGCACACCTTCCATTTTGTCGCGTTCTGGATGCTTGTGAGACGCTATGACCTTCATGCCAAATGCCTGCCCGATTCGCGCCACTTTTTTTCCTGTTCTTCCCAATCCGATAATACCTAATGTCTTCTCCTGCAATTCCCGGATGGGTTTTACCTGGTAACTGAAATCTTTGCTTCGCACCCAATCGCCGTTTTGCACGCTCTGTGCATATTCAGCCACATGGTTCGTCAATTCGAGGATCAGCGCAAAAGTCATTTGGGCTACGGAAACCGTACTGTAAGATGGAACATTGGTAACGGTAATATTCTTCTTTTGTGCAGCCTGAATATCCACCACATTAAAGCCGGTTGCCATCACGCCGATATATTTCAGATTCCGGGCATAGGTGATTGCCTCTGCATTAATGATAGCTTTATTAGTCAGAACGATCTCTGCATAAACTATTCTTTCTTTTACTTCTTCAACAGGCGTGCGATCATAAATAGTCACATTACCTAAATTTTTTAGTTCATCCCAGCTCAGATCACCGGGGTTCATGGTATAGCCATCCAGCACCGCAATGTTCATGCGTATTAATTTTTAAATTAAAAGATATGCGAACCTCAAAGATAATTCATAAGAAACAACTTTACAATCCTTTTTGGGTTTCTCGCATATACCAAAGGAATCGAACCGGCAGCAGCCTGTCTTTTCAATATGGAAAGTTGTTTCCTAAATTAAATGCGGCACGTGTCAAATTAGCTTTAGTATTTTTTATGGAAATTTCTAACGGATCATCCTCCTGATTAATGGCAATTAACTGATCAAAATAAAGGGATAATATTTTTGAATGACTGCTCTTAATTTCACCTCCCATTGCGATCACCGGAATGCCTTTTTGTCTTGCTCTTTGAGCCACACCCAACGGGCCTTTTCCCTCCAAAGTTTGTGCATCTATACGGCCTTCACCGGTTATCACCACATCTGCCTGTGTCAATAAGTTGTCAAACAGTAATTCATCCAGAAAAAAATCTATGCCCTTCACCAATTTTGCACCGGCATAGGCAACCAAACAAGCTGCCACGCCACCTGCTGCGCCACCATATTGCATTTCCTGCATATCAATATGCATGGTTTCAATAGTTTTTGTGTTCCACTGATGGAGGATCTGTTCCAACATTTCAACTTCTTGTTGATTCGCTCCCTTTTGCGGGCCGAAGATTCTGGCGGCACCTTCGTCTCCCAATAATTTGTTTTGTACATCGCACAACACTATTATTTTAGTTGATAGCGATCTTTTATCTAAATTTTTCAAATCTATCTTATCTAATTTTATTAACCCCGAAGGAAGATCATTGATTTCAGTTCCTTGTTTATCATAATAACGAAGCCCTAACGCCTTTAGTAATCCGCTTCCGCCATCCACCGTAGCGCTTCCGCCCAGCCCGATGATCATTTTTTCCGCACCTTTTTTCAAAGCGGCTTTTATTAATTCTCCCGTTCCGAGAGTATGGGCGTGAAGCGGATCAAGCTCTCCTTTCTTTAGGAGTTTTAATCCCGATGCATCAGACATTGCTATGATCGCTTTTTTTTCTCTTTGTATCCATCCGAAAGATGTATCAATCAATCTGCCTAAAGGATCATGAACCTGCGTGGATATCTTCCGGGCATTCCATTTTTTATTCAATAGAGCCGCCGTATCATCGCCGCCATCGGCAATCGGAAATAGTGTGAGTGTGCATTTGAGCTTGCTTTTTCTGATGCCTTCCGCGATATATATGGCAGCGGTTTCTGCAGAAAGGCTTCCCTTGAAAGCGTTGGTTGCAATGAGAATGTTCATGGGTTGAAGTTAAAAACAAAATTAATTATGAACTTTGCCTCGTAATAAAAGTCTCATCATTACTTAAAAAATAAAAATAATGCAAGAACGATTCAAATTGTTTCAGGTGGATCCGGATGCGTATAAAGCTATGTCAGGCCTGGAAAGTTATGTACGTAACACCGGTATCGACAAGAAATTATATGAACTGATCAAGATCCGGGCATCACAAATAAATGGATGCGCTCACTGCCTGAGTATGCATACGCGCGATGCACGTAAATCAGGCGAAACGGAGCTGCGGATATACATGCTGGATGCGTGGAGGGAGACCGACTTATATTCTGAAAAAGAAAAAGCTGCTTTGGCGCTCACAGAAGCCATGACCATGATCTCTGTACATGGAGTGCCTGACGAGGTATTTAAGGAAGTTGCCAAACAATTTTCCGAAAAAGAACTGGCTGCGGTTATGATGGCAGTGGTTGTCATCAATGGATGGAACAGGATAGCTATCACTTCTCACACACCCATAGTTGATTAGCCGGGAACTGCATGCATTTGCGCCGGTCACAAATTTGCTTGCCGTGTTTCAGCAGTGGGGTCATTGCAGCCAACGGGTATTACGAACAGTTTTTATTGGCTTATTGTCCAAAGTTTTTCATGTATCATTCTTATTTTCCAAATTGCGATCTTTGCACGCTCTATTCTGAAAGAGAATAAGAGAGGAAAATATATTGTATGAATTGATCGGGTATCGCAGGGTGCAAGCAACTGCTTTTTATGAATACAAAGACCAAAGCCTATATAGCCATAGCGACGGTTTGCCTAGTTTGGGGAACTACTTATTTAGCTATGCGTGCAGGTGTTAGACACATGCCCGGACTGATGTTGGCTGCCATACGCAATTCAGTTTGCGGTGTAATGGTAGTCAGTTGGTTTTTGATCAGGGGGCATAGACTGCCGGATCTTAAAACGCTCGGGCGTTTGGCCATCATCAGCTTATTTCTTTTGGGGATAGGCAATGGCTTTATGACCTGGGGAGAACAGACAGTCCCTTCGGGCCTGGCATCGGTGCTGGCTGCGCTAAATCCGCTGTGCATTGCATTTTTCAGCATACTGCTCATGCCTGGCACAAAAGTTAATTATAAAGTAATCGTCGGATTATTTTTAGGGTTAGCGGGAATTACCATTATTTTTTATCCTCAATTAATTCATCCCGAATATAAAGGATTTGCTTTTGGGGTCATGCTTATTGTGCTGGCTGTCATCGGCTGGTCTTCAGGCAGCGTGTTGATTTCAAGGAAACCATTTGATATGAATGTATTTTATGCGGCAGGATGGGAATTTTTATTTGGAGGATTGGAATTGGTGATCATTAGTATCCTGACAGGTCATACGATTCCTTTGACAAAGGTACCGGTGATCAGTTGGCTTTCCATTGTTTATCTTATTGTGGCCGGATCTTTAATCGGCTTTAACGCTTATCAATATGCCCTGAAAAATTTACCGGCCACGCAGGCTTCCATTTATGCTTATATCAATCCGGTGGTAGCTTTAATTTTAGGATGGGCTGTCTTACATGAGCATTTGAATTGGTATATCTTCTTCGGTTCTCTTATAACCCTGGTGGGAGTGTATCTGGTGCAGTTGTCATACCGGAGAGCCAAAAAGAAACTGGAGCAACGATCCATGTATGAAAAGATCTTGCAGGAAAATAAAGACCGGTGGAACAGGCTTATGACTAAATGGAAGCTGAAAGTGTAACCGGAAAGTTTGTTGCAAGAGCGTGAATGACGGATTATCAGCGGACGGATCGTTTGTAGCGGGATAAGTAGGAAACGAGTATTTTTGCTGAATGCCGGTAAAATATATTCCTCGCCGTATATTCAGTCCTTTAAAAGATTTTCTGAAAGATAGTCGTGCTGTCGGCATTGTACTTATTGCCTGCACGACTATCTCTTTAATCCTTTCCAATACCGTTCTCTTCCAACAAGACTATACAAATTTTTGGGTACAAACTCTTTCCATTTTCCCGGCAAGCATGCATCTGCCCCAGAGTCTGTTGTATTGGATTAATGACGGACTCATGACAGTCTTCTTTTTTCTGGTGGGCATGGAAATAAAACGGGAACTGATCATCGGAGAATTGGCATCCGTTCAAAAATCCATGTTACCGGTTTTAGCAGCTTTAGGCGGCATGATCTTTCCTGCAGTTATCTTTTTTATTTTCAACGGAAACACCCCTTTTCATCATGGGTGGGGTATTCCGATGGCTACCGATATTGCATTTTCCCTCGGTATTATTTCTTTATTAGGTAACCGTGTTCCGGTTCAGCTGAAAATATTTCTAACTGCATTGGCTATTATTGATGATCTGGGAGCTATTATTATTATCGCCGTTTTTTATGCGACGAATATGCACTGGGGCTACTTACTGTTTGGCCTCGGACTCCTGGTTGTTCCCATATTGTTCAATTTAATGAGAGCAAAGCAACTCCTCTTTTATTTTATTCCGGGGATAGTGATATGGTATTGTTTTCTGAACTCCGGTATTCATCCGACTATTGCAGGAGTATTGCTGGCTTTCTGTATCCCTTTATCACGAATCTCTTCCCTGGAGCATACCTTATACCATGTAGTCAATTTTATCATAATGCCGTTATTTGCCCTGGCCAACACAGCTATTATTTTTCCATCTGTGTTTGATCATATTATTTATTCTCCGGTTACCTATGGCATCATGCTGGGATTAATTCTGGGGAAACCCATTGGCATCATCTTGTTTTCCTGGCTTTCTGTAAAGCTTAAGATAGCTTCGTTACCTGATAATACTAAATGGAAACAAATTTTGGGCACCGGCATGATAGCCGGTATTGGTTTTACCATGTCTATATTTATAGCTACTCTGGCGTACAAAGAAGAAGAATGGCAGGTTCTTTCCAAGATTGCAATTATAGCCGGATCAGTGATAGCGGGAATATCAGGGTACTTTTACCTGAGAATTTTTTCGGGGAAAAATGAAAATAAAAAGACGGGTGTTTAAAAAGTATTTATTTTAGCAAGTCAATCTAATGGGAATCCATGAAAAATAGTAGGATGAAAAGAAGATTTACGTTCGGTTCAGCGGAGTTAATCATGCTCATGCTTATGCTTCCCGGGTTAGCAAAAGCTCAGTCCGGTATTCAAAAAATATCTGCGCATATCTTCACCAGACAGGCTGAAAACGGCTATAAAGCTTCCTTGGAGGGGGATATTTATTATTCGGCCAATGGCAATATGGTATCTTATTTTACTTCTCCTAAGAATTATGTTGTGATAACTAACGGCAAAGGTGAAATGCGTATTTACAATCCTCAGAAAAACACGGTCATACAACTTCAAAATAACCTGCTAAGTTCTAACATTACCCCTTTTTATTATTTCTTTTCGGGGAAAACGGGTGATATGGGATTAAGGCAATCGGGTTATCATATTATAGATACGAAATTTGACGGGGATTTGAAGATAACTCTTTGGAGAGCCACACATGGCGATGTGCGCGATCCTGTCACTTATGTAAAATTGGTGCACGACAAAAATAATCCGGTTTATATGGATTATGAAAATGCAGGAAAGAACATTATCAGAAAGGTGTATTATTATAATTATACAAACCTTAACGGAGTTGAGTTCCCTGAAACATTTACTGAGATCCTGTATCAGAATAAAGATTCTGTTATTACAAAGACCGAGTATTCGGGATTTAAAATAAATGAACAGGCGAACAATTCTTTGTTTGAATTTAGAATACCTGCAAACGCCAAATTAGTTACCCAATGAAAAAAATATATTTAACAGCCCTGCTGATTTGTGTGGTGCAGGCAGTGTTTGCACAGCTATCCCTCTCAGATGATTCATTAATAGAAACAACTGCCTTTTATCAGAAAAGTGATTTTTCGTTTTATTCATTGCCCGGGAATTCCACAGCCATGATGAAAAGCAGGAAGGCGGGATTTGTAGCCAGGTTTAATCCTGTGTCTCTTTTATTAAAAGGAAGCATGTGGACCTATCAAAACATTATTTCTCCCGAGCTATCATCACCCTGTCCCTATCAGATCAGTTGTTCCAATTTTGCAAAGCAAAGCATACAAGATTTTGGGATCATTAAAGGAATGGCTATTGCCGCCGACCGGTTAACGCGCTGTAACAGGATCAGTCTCTTGGATGTGCCGGCGATAGACTTTGATCCGGAGACACATCATATCATTGATCCTCCAGGCAGATACACCCGGCGCCCATGAAAAAGATCCTGTTCTGCCTCTTTACTCTCCTGATCTTTGGAAATATGTACGCACAAAAATTAAAGCGTCCGTTTCAGAATGATGTAAGTTTTATACAATATCTTCAGGACCAGGGGCAATATCAGCATGCTATTATTGCCTTAGATGAGATTCCCCTGCCGGCCCTTAATTCCGGCCAGCGGGATTCTGTTAATTATTTAAAAGGGTGGAGCTATTATAATATGAAGTCGCTGGATTCTTCCTCTTTTTATCTGCTGAAAGTGGATACCTCATTTGCTTTGTATTTTAAATCAAGGTTCTTCGGAGCATATAATAATATTTATATGCTGCATTATGCTAAAGCTGAAGCGATTCTTAACGGCCTTGATCGCCTGGATCCGATTAATAAAGAAACAAAATATTTCGAACAGGCGGGTTTAGCCTTATTGAAAAAGGATTATAATTCCTTTGATACCTTAAGCGGCAAATTTTCTTATGATTTTTATGCGCTATCCGCACAGGAAAAAAGATTTTCAATTTACAAAGATGAATTATTGGGAATAAAAAATCGTTCGCCGTTCCTTGCGGGACTGATGTCGGCTGTAATTCCCGGCACTGGGAAAATATATGCGGGTAAAACCTACCAGGGAATTGCCAGTATGCTACCCATTGCGGCCCTGGCTTTACTTGCCAATGAATCTTATCATAAGAGAGGGCCTCACAGCGCGGAATTTTACGGGTTCGGTGCGTTGTTGACTGTATTTTATGTAGGAAATATCTGGGGAAGCGTATTTGCTGTAAAAATAAACAGGGAAGATCATGAAAAGAGTATTTATCAAAAGATTTTGTTTGATCTGCAAATTCCTTTGCGTACCATTTTTAATTAAAGCACAGGGGAATATATTCGACTATGCAGATAGTATCCATCACGCAGGGAATTATCCGCTGGCAGCCATCGAATATGAAAGGGTTGCTTTTGAAAATGAATCTCCCCATATAAAGGCTGAAGCGACTGTGAAAGCAGCTACCTGTATGAAAATGCAGGGGAGATATGATGAAGCAGCCTCTCTTCTCGATGCTGTGAATTTGGAGCAGCTCACTGATTTGCCATTAAAATACCGGATTTTATTTCAATATGCATTAAACACCTACCTCGCTCATGAATTAAATACTTCCTTTTCCACATGGCAAAGCCTTTGCCATTATTTCCCCGATTCTTCAAAAAATGAGGATGTACTTTTTATGAAAATTTTGTGTTTAAACGAGTTGCAGCAGTGGAAGGAAGCAGATACACTCTATAAACAGCTTATGGAGAAATATGGCCCATCGGAGGCCTTACCCAATCCCTATTTAGAAATTCCAAAGTTGAAAGATCCTGATAAAGCAGAAAAATTATCAGCTTATCTCCCTTTCACAGGAGCCGGTTTATTCTATGCAGGGAATATACCTGAAGGCATATTAAGCATAGTCTTACAGGCAGGGTTTATTGCTTTTGGGGGCTACAGTATCCTGATGAAACGATATATTACCGGGGTACTTATTGGTGTGGGAGGCTATGCTGCATTCTATCATGGAGGTGTTCGCAGGGCAAAATGGCTGGCTGAAAGATACAATGAGAAAAAAAGGATTCAGTTCAATGCTGCCGTAAGAAATCAGCTTTTATCCGTAATAAAAAACGGGAAACATTTAAAAGATTAAATGCTTCCCGTTAATGAATTAAATAGTCTGTTGCACGAAATACTGCCTCAATTCTTCAGAAAACAGCAGGTTACATATTTCCTCCCGCCCACATAAAGAACTTGGGATTATTCACATACGGGCTGATATCCTCATTATGTACTATCAATACAACGAGATCAACCAAAGGAACTATGCCAAAAATTCCTCCGCATGTCAATATATAACCAACCCATGTCATAGTCTTAGTTCCTAGATATAAACGGTGAATACCCAGTCCCCCTAAAAAGAGATCCAATAAAAGAGCGGCTGCAAAACTTTTTCCGCCCGCATCAGAAACGAGTGCATGAGCGCTGTTAGCCGCGGAGGCATCCGTAAGCGCCAGGCCTGCGGATTGGACCATATTGGTCATGGCAGCATTAACGCTGTGTTGAAATACAGATTCAATCTGCTGATCATTGACTGTATAGGGGTTTTGGCCCGGATCTGCATTTGCAGCTATTACCATGACACCAAGGCAAAGAGTAAGAAGTATTTTTCTCATAAAAGAAATGGTTTAGTAGGTGAGTAATAGTTAAATTTCACCCATAAAAATATAATAAAAATCCGTTTTGACAAATTTTTATTTCAACAGACCATATCTTTTGGCAATATTTTTGCTCTTTTGCCAGCGAACACAAAAAATGATGAAAGGTCATTTCCTATCACTTTAAAATCTATATTATGAAAAAGTTATTCCTGATTCCTTTAGTGGCAGCCATCAGCATTCTTGCCATACCCTCCCAATCCGACGCTCAGGCGCTGGGTCATTCCTATACCACCGGTGTAGGTGTGAAACTTGGTTACTGGGGTGGAGGTGCTCTGGATATTAAGTATTTTATGAAACCTACTGCAGCCCTGGAAGGACAGCTTGGCTTCGGCCCCGACTGGTTTACCATTACCGGCCTATACGAATTTCACGGGCCTATTGAAGGCGCGCCCGGATTATTGTGGTATGTGGGGCCCGGAGCTCATATCGGGTTCTGGAATACCCATTATAAAGATTATCACAATGTCAGCGGGGCATTCTTTGGAATAGATGGAGTGCTGGGTCTTGATTATAAGTTTAACAGGGCGCCTATAGACCTCAGCCTGGACATTCAACCTGAAGTCAGTGTTCCCGATGGAGGTTTCGGTATCTGGGGAGGACTGGGTATCCGGTTTACTTTCTGATAAAAGCAAATTTTTCCGTGACTGAAGCCGCTCTGTACGAAAGAGCGGCTTTTTTGTGTTAATATTGCAGTACTATTTTTAATGGGGTTCTGAGTTTCAAATTACATGGTAGTCAGCTTTCATACATTGATTGAAAATGAAAATTTTTACTGCGCAACAAATCCGTGAGGGTGATGCCTATACGATTATGCATGAAGCCATCGGCAGCATCGAGTTGATGGAAAGAGCTGCTCTTGCTTGTGTAAAATGGATAAAGGATCATTTCACGGGAACGACGCCCTTTTACATCTTCTGCGGAACAGGAAATAACGGTGGTGATGGTCTCGCTATCGCCAGGTTATTGCGGGAGAGCGGCTATAAACCCCGCGCATGTATAGTATTTTACAGTGAGCATTTTGCTAAAGATTGTGAGACGAATCGTCATCGTTTAGAACATGAGTATAATGCGCAGTTAATTGCCATTCATTCGGAAAAAGATTTTCCCGTATTACCGGCCGATGCGGTTATTATAGACGCATTATTTGGTACCGGCATTAACCGGCCGCTGAGCGGTTTGGCAGCTAACATCGTTTCCCGTATCAATCAGCAGAAACATTGTATCATATCCATTGACCTTCCTTCCGGATTAATGGCTGATCAATCTTCCTTAAAAGGTGAAGTAGTGCACGCCAGCTATACCCTTAGTTTTCAGTTTTATAAATTAGCTTTTCTGATGCCCGAGAATGCTTATTTCTGCGGGCAGGTACATGTCTTACCGATAGGTATTTCGGAAGATTACATAAATGAGACACCTGCGCCGTTTTATTTGACGGAAATAAAATATATCCGCTCTATCTATAAAAAAAGAAATGATTTTTCACATAAGGGAACCTTTGGGCATGCCTTATTGATAGCCGGGAGTTATGGTAAAATGGGTGCTGCGGTTTTGTCTGCCAGAGCCTGTATGAGAAGTGGGGTGGGACTGTTGACAAGTCACATCCCAAGCTGCGGTTATGAGATCCTGCAATCGGCTGTTCCCGAGGCGATGTGTAAATGTGATATTGAAAAAGAATATTGGAAAAACCTGCCTGAAGAAATAGAAAAGTATTCGTGTGTCGGAATAGGCCCGGGCATCGGGAGGAACCCGGACACAGCGGAGGTATTGGGGAAATTATTGCCTGCGTTTAAAAAACCGGTGGTATTGGATGCCGACGCCTTAAACATCATTGGTGAAAACAGGAGCATGCTGAAAAAAATACCTGCCAATTCCATCCTTACTCCACATCCCAAGGAATTTGAAAGGCTGTTTGGGAAGACGAATAATGATTTTGAGCAATTAGACCTTCAGAGGGATAAAAGCAAGGAATATCAAATTTATATCGTTTTGAAAGGACATTATACCTGCATCAGCACACCGGCTGGAGATTGCTGGTTCAATTCCACCGGAAATCCGGGTATGGCCACCGCAGGCAGCGGAGATACGCTTACGGGTATCCTTAGCGCTCTGCTGGCACAGGGATATAATCCGGGACATGCAGCAGTTTTCGGTGTATATCTGCATGGTTTAGCCGGTGATCTGGCGGCTGCGGATCTTTCACAGGAAAGCCTGATTGCTTCGGATATCAGCCATTATTTGGGGGATGCCTTTAAAACACTCTAAAATCTGGAGTTTATATCCTATTTTTGCGCTCCTTAAAATTGAATAATAAAGTTTTTATATGAGTAGTTTTCTGTACGTTATTCCTCTGATGGGAATTATTGCCTTGATCTTCATGGGTATTAAGAGCGGGTGGGTTTCCCGCCAAAGTGCCGGATCAGACAAAATGAAAGAAATTGCAAGTCATATTGCCAGCGGCGCAATGGCTTTTTTGAAATCAGAATATAAAATACTTTCTTACTTCATCATCATTGTAGCTATTTTGTTAGGATATATGGGATATGTCAATCCCAGGTCCAGCTGGATTATTTCCATTGCGTTTATCCTGGGGGGTATCCTGTCGGCATTTGCAGGGTTTAACGGGATGCGCATTGCCACCAAAGCCAATGTAAGGACGGCCGAATCTGCGAGAAGCAGCCTTTCCAATGCCTTAAAAGTCTCATTCAAAGGTGGTTCCGTGATGGGGATAGGGGTTACCGGACTGGCAGTATTAGGATTAGGCGCTCTGCTGATCATTTTCTTACACCTTTTCGGTGTGTACAGTGATACCGGTGTACTGCAATCGCATGAAAGCCTGGAAAAAGCATTAGAGGCGTTGACCGGCTTTTCCCTTGGAGCAGAAAGTATTGCTCTGTTTGCCCGTGTAGGTGGTGGAATTTATACCAAAGCTGCCGATGTGGGAGCCGATTTAGTGGGAAAAGTTGAAGCCGGTATCCCCGAAGATGATCCGAGAAACCCCGCTACCATTGCAGATAATGTGGGTGATAATGTGGGTGATGTGGCAGGTATGGGCGCCGACTTATTCGGCTCCTTTGTTTCCACAATAATTGCTACGGTGGTGTTAGGCCGTGAAATTGTAACGAAAGATAATTTTGGTGGTTTGTCGCCTGTGATTCTTCCGATGGTGATCGCAGGAGTGGGTACGCTGATATCCATTCTCTGCACTTATTTTGTAAAAGTAAAAGAGAATGGAGATGTACAGAAAGCCCTGAATCTGGGCAACTGGATTGCAGTTATTCTGACTGCCATCGCTTCTTATTTTATTATTGTAAATATGTTGCCGGCAGATATGGTATTGCGTGGACATCCGTTTACCTCTACCGGTGTTTTTGGAGCTGTAATTGTTGGGTTGGTTGTGGGAACACTTATAAGCATCATTACCGAATATTATACTGCCATGGGGAAACGTCCCGTGTTGTCTATTGTCAGGCAATCTTCTACGGGGCATGCTACTAATATTATCGGTGGATTAGCAGTTGGAATGGAATCCACTTTGTTACCTATGATTGTATTGGCAGCGGGTATTTACGGTTCATTTGCATTTGCAGGACTTTATGGAGTGGCTATTGCCGCTTCCGGTATGATGGCCACTACCGCCATGCAGTTGTCCATTGATGCATTCGGGCCTATTTCCGATAATGCCGGTGGGATTGCCGAAATGAGTGAACTGCCTAAAGAAGTTCGCGGCAGAACGGATATTCTGGACGCAGTGGGAAATACAACAGCGGCTACAGGGAAAGGTTTTGCGATTGCTTCTGCAGCTTTGACTTCATTAGCGTTGTTCGCTGCGTTTGTAGGTGTCTCGGGTATTTCAGGAATTGATATATACAAAGCGAATGTTTTAGCCGGATTATTCGTGGGCGGGGTCATTCCTTTTATATTTTCCTCACTTGCTATTTCCGCTGTCGGCAAAGCTGCTATGAGCATGGTGGAAGAAGTACGCCGCCAGTTCAGGGAAATACCAGGTATTTTAGAGGGGAAAGGTAAGCCTGAATATGAAAAATGTGTAGCCATTTCTACTAATGCTTCTATTCGTTCCATGATGGCTCCGGGGGCTATCGCTATCCTCGCGCCCGTAGCTGTCGGGTTTATTTTTGGCCCTGAAGTATTAGGCGCCATGTTGGCAGGAATAACGGTCAGTGGCGTATTAATGGGAATGTTCCAGTCCAATGCGGGCGGCGCCTGGGATAATGCAAAAAAATCTTTTGAAAAAGGGGTAACGATTAACGGAGAAACCCATTACAAAGGTTCCGAACATCATAAAGCTTCTGTAACCGGTGATACGGTAGGTGATCCGTTCAAAGATACCTCCGGTCCTTCCATGAACATATTGATCAAGCTGACTTCCATCGTTTCATTAGTGATTGCGCCCACACTGGCAAGTATTTATCATACGGTTCCTGAAACTGCTGCAGCACAGGAGCAAAAAACAGAGATGAGCGTATCTCAAAAAACTCCTGTGACTTCGTCTGCCACCTTACAGTTGAAAGAGAAGGATTTTGCCGGGGGAAAATGAGTACCTGAATTAGCATAAAAAAGAGGCAGACATTATTTTAAGCAAAATAATTCATCATATCCGCGTAGTTAACCTGTTTATCAAAAAGCAGATCCCAATGGTCGGCGTTCCGTAATTTATCACTTAGCTTTTTTAACAGGCTGAGGGTAGTTAAACTTGGGCCGGATCCGGTGCTTATACGTTCCACTTTTAGTTTTTTCAGCTCCGCCACATCTAAAGTGGCTTCAATTAAAATATTCAGCGGGAGCTTAATTTCTTTTTTCAGTTCGGCCACCGTTTCAATTTCGTGAACGAAGGGTACGAAAATACCATCAGCGCCCGAATCTTGAAAGGCTTTGGCACGCTTGATACTCTCTGCTATCCTGGCATTTAAATTACCGGATCCGAGCCGCATAGCATCTGTTCTCGCGTTAATGAACAGGTGAACTTTCTTTTTTGAGCTGAGTTCACGCACTTTTGTGATCAACCTCTGCTGGTATTCAAGATCATTTAACTTTTTAGTTACAGAATTGCTGTCCTCCAGGTTAATTCCCGCTATACCCGTGTCTATTACCGCATTGATGAATTTTGTAAACTTATTCTCATTTCCCTGCGCATATCCGCTTTCAATGTCCGCACTTACGGGCACGCCTGTTGAAAGAACGATCCGCTCTACCACGCGAAGCATCAGCTCGGGTGGAATATGTTCTCCGTCCTGGTAGCCGCAGGAAAACGAAATCCCCGAACTGGTGGTCGCAATGGCAGGAAATCCTGCTGCTTCAAATATTTTAGCGGAGGCAGCATCCCATGCATTAGGCAAGATCAATGTGTGATCCGTATGATGCAGTGCAAGGAATTTTTCTGCCAGTTCTTTCTGTGTTGTCTTGTTCTTTATCATCTTGTTATTTGTTGTCAAATGAATATATCTTTGAGAAAACATATTACACTATTTTTTTGTTTAAGAAGGAAAATTAAAATATGGATAAAGGGAAAGTAGTTTACATCACAGGGGGAAGCAAGGGAATCGGTAAGGGGATTGCACAGTATTTATTGCAAAAAGGATACCGTGTAGCCATTGGCGCAAGGCAGTTAAACAGCGCTAAACAAGCTGCCAAAGATATGCAGGGAGATCAGTCTCAAATTCTACCTTTGCAATCAGATGTGAGAAACCCCGAAAATGAGAAGGAGGCGGTTGCCGGAATTATGGATAAATGGGGCAGATTGGATGTACTGATAGCGAATGCAGGAATTGGGATATTCGCGCCCATCGAGGAATTGACCTATGATCAATGGAATCAGACGATAGATACTAATCTTACGGGTGTATTTAACAGTGTGAAGGCCTGTGTGGAAGAAATCAAGAAAACAAAGGGCTATATTATTACCATTGGCAGCCTCGCAGGAATTAATTTTTCTCCAAAAAGCACCGCTTATAATGCAAGCAAATTTGCGATAGTAGGATTTTCTCAGGCGCTGATGCTTGATCTTCGCCAGCAGGATGTAAAGGTCTCCACCATCATGCCCGGCTCCGTCACCAGTCATTTCAACAATCATGAGCCATCTGCAGAAGATGGGTGGAAAATACAGCCGGAAGACATGGGCGAAATCGTATATGATCTGCTCATGATGAATCCCCGCACTTTACCCAGCAAAATTGAAGTAAGACCCACCAAGCCGCCGGTAAAGAAGTGAATCGTTCGGATTATTTTAGATTTCAAATTTCATGTTCCGTGTTTGGCTCTATTTGAATGCAAAGACAGCCAAACAATAAAACAGTTAAACCATAAAGCAATAGAATAACGGAATAATCCTAAAACCCTTCAGGATCATGGTATCCTCATCTCTTTATTTTTTATGCTAGTATATGTTTCTCTACCAGCTACTGAATGTATTTTTTATGATCCTTCATCCGGCGATCATTGTTTTCAATTTGTTCGGATGGATATGGAAAAAAACACGTTTGGCTAATCTGATCTTATTATTGCTTACCGGTGGCTCGTGGTTCATTTTAGGAATATTTTACGGCATAGGCTATTGTCCTCTTACTCAGTGGCACTGGGAAGTAATGCAACATTTAGGAAAAACAAATCTCCCCGGATCTTATGTGAAATACCTGGTGAAACATATCACGGGGATCTCTTTCAGCAATCATTTGGTTGACACCGTGACTGCAACCTGTTATTTTGTGGCATTAGCGCTGTCTTTATATTTTAATTTCAGAAGAAAAAAGCATCTGTGATTTAAAAGCCGATTAATTGACGGCCGGAGAAAAGGAAACAGGAAGCAATTGATGGAGAAAATGTCTGCAGGCCATTGTTATTTTATTGACTCTCAATTAAAAGTTAAAAAATTACCGTTTCCTCACTTTTTTTGACCGGATTTTATCAAATTATTCGCAATTTAGCATTTGAAAATGATTTCCCAGGATACCATACAACAGGTACAGACTCGAATTGATATTGTGGACATTATTGGCTCTTTTGTGAAACTAAAACGCAGAGGCGCCAATTATTTGGGACTGTGCCCTTTTCATAATGAAAGAACGCCCTCGTTTACTGTTTCTCCATCTAAAGAAATTTATAAATGCTTCGGTTGCGGACGAAGCGGCAACGCCATTGGCTTTCTGATGGAACATGAAAAATATTCTTTCGTGGAAGCCATCAAATGGCTGGCGCAAAAATATGGTATCGAAGTGGAAGAAACGGAAGCAAGCCCTGAAATAGCCGCTCAGCGCCAGTTGGCAGACAGCTTATATATCGTCAATCAATTTGCGCAGCAATATTTTTCAGAAGCGCTTTTTAACACTGTGGAAGGACAGGATATTGGTATCAGTTATTTTAAAGAAAGAGGATTTACGGAAGAGACTGTTCGTAAATTTCAATTAGGATATTGTCTGGATACACAGGATTCTTTTTCTTCTGCTGCCTTGAAAAAAGGTTACCAGGCAGAATATTTACAAAAAGCAGGCTTAATGGTCATGCGTAATGAGAGGCCTGCGGATAATTATCGCGGAAGGGTTATTTTCCCTATTCATAATCAAAGCGGCAAGGTGGTTGGCTTCGGAGCAAGGGTTTTAAAAAAGACAGAGAAGTCTCCCAAATATATTAATACGCCTGAGAATGAAATATATATCAAGAGCAAAATTCTTTATGGCACTTATTTTGCACGCCATGCCATTGATAAAGAGAATGAATGTCTTTTAGTGGAGGGCTATACGGATGTTATTTCCCTGCACCAGGCGGGACTGGAAAACGTGGTGGCTTCCAGCGGCACTTCGTTGACACACGATCAGCTCAGGCTGATCAAAAAATATACGAATAACCTGACCATATTATACGATGGAGATGCAGCGGGAGTGAAAGCGGCATTGAGAGGCTTGGATATGGCATTGGAAGAAAGCCTCAACGTACAGTTAGTATTATTGCCAGGCGAGGAAGACCCCGACAGCTTTGTGCAGAAAGTGGGAGCAGAAGCTTTCAAAGAATATATTCTCGAAAATAAGAAAGATTTTATTCTTTTCAAGTTGCAATTGTCGTTGAAGGATGCGGCACATGATCCGGTGAAGAAATCGGCTTTAGTGAATGAAATAGCGGAGACATTAGCTAAAATAAATAAAGCGGAAGATTTTACCCGGCAGCAGGATTATATAAGAGAATGCAGCAACGTGCTGCAGATAGATGAGCAGGGATTGACTTCTTTGGTCAATAAATATATACGGCAACAGTTGGAAAAGACCAATCGTTTGCCTGTGACTGAAAATAAGCAATTGGAAGAGGCTGCGGCTGCCCGGGAACAGGCAGGTCAGGATGAAGCCATTGAATTTTTGTTGGATCAGGAATTACAGGAGAAAAACCTGGTCAGGATATTGTTGGAATATGGAAATCGCTCCTGGGATGAAACATGCAGTATTGCAGATTATATTTTTAATTCACCCGTCAATTTTAATCTGTTGCATAATGAGGCTATTAAAAATATACTGAGTGCATATAAAAGACTGAGTGAGCAGGGACAGGCGCCTGATAAAAAACTTTTTCTGTATCATGAGGATCCTGAAATCAGCCGGCTGACTGCCAGCGCTTTATATACTGCCTATGAGGTAAGCGTTAATTGGGAAAAAAGCTACCGCATTGTGGTACCTGGGGAAGAACAGGTTTTCCGGCAGGATGCAGGTTCGGTCATCCATTATCTTTTACAAAAAATGATTCTGCGTTTCATTCGTGAGAATACGGAATCATTGAAAGAAGAAAAAGACCCTGTTGAACAAAATAAATTGATGAAGACAAATAATGAATTGGTAAACTATATGAAGGAAATATTTGCTAAGACAGGAACTGTCATTCGTAAATAGGAATTGAATATAAAAGGGATTTATCCGTTAAAAGTGATCAAATTGGTATATTTGCTCCTTATATCCGGACAACGGTTATTATTCCCGGATTTTTTTAACCAATCTTATTATTTATATGTATTTTAGAAAAGCCATTTTATTGATCGCAGGTCTGTTATTATCTTCTGTTTTGTGGGCACAACAGGATACTACGGTTATTCCCCCTTCCAATGATACCACGATCAGCAGCGAAATAAATCACCTTCAGGTTAAATACAAGGATACAGCCTTGCAGAGGCTTCTGCTGCAATTAAAGCAGGTCAATGAAAATGAACGGCAAAATTCAGTGGCGATACAAGGCCTGCTCCAGGGGAAGCAAATAGATAATATGACAAAGTACAAACTGCTCAAAAGTAACCTGATCAGCGCTGTACAAACATATTATCTGCTGAATAAAAAGATCATTGACCTGAAATCGCGCGCTACTTCCAATAGCTTGGATGTTTTTATCACTTCCCTGAATAATCCTGAAAGCAAGGCGCTTGGCTTTTCCTTCAGCGAACGGGTAATAGGCTTGGTAAAAAGTGTGATATTGGAAGGGAAAGCGGATAAAAGCAAGCGGAATGAACAAATCGTCTCCACCACCGAATCTATTTTAAACAGTCCTATATTCAGAGGATTTACCACGCTGGCGCCACCCCTGGGTATTGCCACCTCTATCATGACTTTTTTCCATACTTTAAGCATTAACAATAAAAATATCAATCAAAAAAATCTAAAGGATTTTGAATCCCAGTTGAACAAATATGTGGCTTATTATACCGCGCTGAATGAAGGCAATCAAAAATTCCAGTACGGGCTGAATTTTAATAAGGACCAGCTCAACATGCTGCAGCAGAATCTATACAATAACCTGTCATTCACAGCCAGTGCGCTCGGATTCACCATGCCTCCGAGAAATGCAAATGAACCCCTGGGGGTTACGCTTAATAAATTTTTCCTCACCTTTAACCAGGCAAATGTGGAGAATTATTTTGCGCAGATGGAGCAGAAATACACGATCCAGGGCACTGATAAAATAAATTATGAAAGATTACTGAGAGAAAATATGAGTCTGAAAGAAGCCAATAACCAGTTGGAAGATTTGGTGATGCAAACTAAAAATTTCGAAAACCTGTACAACGAATATTTTACCATGCTGGACAACTATTATGGTACCGTTATTAATGCCATGAATATTGCCAATACAAACGGTTTGGCCGATAAAGCCGTAGTACAGGAAAAGCAGCAGGAATTCACCCAGTTGAAGAATGAAGCGGTAACGGATACTAAGACCTCCATTGATATTGGTGAACTGAAAAACAGCACGGATAATATTAAATACCGGTATAAGATATTCTGATTTCACCTATTTATGTTGCACAAAACACAAGGTATAGTGCTTCGTACCGTTCGTTATGGTGAAACGAGTGTTATAGTCAACATATTTACCGAATTATTCGGGATCCAGTCCTACCTGGTGAATGGCGTCCGGACCGGCAAAGCCAAAACTTCTAAAGCTAATCTTTTGCAACCGGCTAACATCCTGGACCTGGTGGTTTATCATAAGGATAATAAAAACCTGCAACGGTTGTCGGATTTTCGTTTTGCTTATTTATACCGCTCCTTATATGCGGATGTGATAAAGAACAGTATAGCCTTATTCTTTGTGGAGTTATTGGATAAGACATTGAAGCAACCGGAATCATATCCCGAATTGTTCCATTTTGCGGTGGATGCATTCGAATGGATAGATCTGCAGGAAGGCAATATGGCTAATCTTCCGCTTTATTTTGCATTACGTGTGGCGGAATTGCAAGGGTTCAGAATTTACGGGACGTACAGTAATGAAAATCCTTATTTAGATTTGGAGGGGGGTACCTTTATTCCTGAGAAATTATTAAACTCTTATTGTCTGGATGAGAACTGCAGCCGTATAACAGGACAATTGTTAGAAATAAGAAACCCCGGTTTATTAAGAGATATTAAGGCAGACAAGCAGACGAGGCAGCAGTTGCTGGCAGGGTATCAGCTTTATTATCAATTGCATTTCCCCGGCTTTTCAGGCTTAAAATCTCCCCGCGTCTTGTCAGAGATCCTGGGATAATCCATTGAATCCTGATCGCTATTTTGTTTGCTCTTTTCTTTTGGTTACCTTGCGGGTTTTATCACACAAAATTCATTGTATGCAGGGAGCTAAAAAAGGAGATACTGTAAAAGTGCATTATCATGGGAAATTAACCAACGGGGAAACATTTGATTCTTCCGAAGGCCGTCAACCGTTAGAATTTAAGGTGGGTACGGGTATGGTTATCAAAGGTTTTGACGATGGCGTGCTGGATATGAAGCCGGGCGATAAAAAAACAGTGGAGATCCCTGTCGGGCAGGCTTATGGTGAAAGAAATGAGGATTTGATCATCGAATTTCCCAAGGGCAAATTCCCTCCGGAGATGGAGTTGCAGGAAGGAATGCAGTTGCAGTTGACCAACGAACAGGGGCAACCTGTCCCTGTAGTCATTCATGCAATTCATGAAAATTCAGTATCCTTAGATGCCAACCATCCGTTGGCGGGAGAAGATTTGATCTTTGATATTGAATTGGTGGAGATTGTTTGAGGTTTCGAGTTTCGAGTTCCGAGTTCCGGGTTCGGGTTTTCAGGTGTGAAACAATAAAACCATCAAACAATAAAGCCATAGAACTATAGCGCCACAAAACAATTACATCCATGTCTTTCGATAATTATCCATATACCGTGGCTGAACGGTTTCTTCGTTATGTCGGGATAGATACACAATCGGACCCGTTTTCAGAATCTTCGCCTTCTACGGAAAAGCAGAAGAATTTAGGTAAACTATTGGCGGAAGAGCTAAAAAAGATGGGACTTGTGGATGCCGAATTGGATGAATATGGCTATGTGTATGCCACTTTACCGGCTAACACAACTAAAAAAGACGTCCCCGTAATCTGTTTTTGTTCGCATATGGATACATCGCCTGACTGCAGCGGGACTGATGTACACCCGGTTATCCATAAAAATTATGACGGAGGGTATATTCAATTGCCGGATGATCCTGATCAAATATTGAACCCTCAGAATCATCCTGAATTAGCCAATCAGAAGGGGAATGATATTATTACTGCCAGCGGAACTACTTTATTAGGGGCAGACAATAAAGCCGGGCTGGCGGAAATTGCGGATGCCGTGAATTTTATGCTCACTCATCCTGAAATCAGGCATGGTGAGATCCGGATACTTTTTACCCCCGATGAAGAAATAGGCAGGGGTACGGCCCATGTGGATATGAAAAAATTAGGGGCTCAATTCGGCTATACCGTAGATGGAGAAACGGCGGGGTCATTCGAAAATGAGAACTTTTGTGCGGATAAGGCACGGATAGAAATTCAAGGGGTATCGGCACATACAGGTATGGCTAAAGGTAAAATGGTGAACGCGTTGAAAATAGCTGCAGCGCTGATTGACAAATTGCCGAAGGACAGGCTTTCCCCTGAGACGACTGAAAATAAAGAAGGATTTTTGCATCCATTGTATTTTACGGGGGGCGTGGAAAAAGCAAACCTTGATTTTTTGGTGCGTGATTTTACGGAGGAAGGATTAGAATCGCACGAAGATTTTTTACGGCAATTATTAGAGGAAACAATGAAAGATTATCCGGGGGCAAAAGCTGCACTGACCATTGAGAAGCAATATCGTAATATGTATAGTATCCTTTCCGGATATCCGCAGGTTTCAGAATATGCTTTGGATGCTATCGGCAGAGCAGGATTGATACCATCTGTTCAACCTATTCGCGGCGGGACGGATGGCGCTATGTTGACATTTAAAGGGCTTCCCTGTCCCAATATTTTTGCGGGCGAGCATGCTTTTCATTCAAAACAGGAATGGGTCAGCATCCAGGACATGCAAAAAGCAGTGCAGGTAATCGTTAACCTTTGTCAGATCTGGGAAGAACAATCCATATAGGATCTAAGATCTCAGATTTGAGATCTTAGATTACATACTCCTGAGCCAGAACTGCGGGTTCACAGGCTGCTGGGATTTATATACCTGAAAGTCAAGATCCGATTCTCCTGTAGTGGGATTTGTATAAACGGTACCTATGGTTTGCATGGTTTTAACCTGTTGGCCTGTCTGCACAATGGCATCTTTCAGATTAGAATAAACCGTAAAATACTGTCCATGACGGATCACCACTGTCCACCTGTTGGAAACCGGGAACACGCTGGCCACCTCGCCGGTGAAGACAGCATGTACGGCAGCCCCCTGCTCGGTCTCTAAGGTGATACCTTTATTATCTTCCATTATTTTTTCTAATACCGGGTTTTGGTGAATACCAAAAGTGCTGATTATAATGGCTTTGGATACGGGCCAGGGAAGCTTGCCCCTGTTGGCCTCAAAGCTTTCGGAGAGGGCTAATGCCTCGGGAGTGGATTCCAATACGTTAGCAGGTCTTGCTTTAGTCGTAATGGCTGCTACAGGAGGGGGGGTAGATGAAGGAGTGAATGCAGGAGATGGATTGGCCGGTTCTTTAGCAGGGTTTGCCGAGGGAGCCGGTTCTTTGGCTTCTGCCAATGCCCGCGCTCTTGCCTCCGCTCTCTTACGCGCTTCTTCTGCCGCCCTTCTCTGTGCTTCTTCAATTTCACGACGGATGACCGCTGCAATTTTTATACTAAGCTGATTAGATTGGATCCTTTTTTCTTTAATACTGGTCATCAGCTCTTTTTCATGCCCCTTCAGGCTTTTGACCATATCGTTCTTTTCCTGCTTCTCATTTTCAATTTTTTGCACCTGACCTTCCTCAGAGGTCAGCACCTTGCTTCGTTTATCTTTCATTGCGTCAAGGTTGTTGATTTTCTCCTTAAGCTGAGATTGCGTGGAGATAATACTGGCTGCCTGATTTTGACGATAGGCACGGTATTGCTTCAGATATTCAAACCGCTTGATCGCATCATTAAAGCTGTTGGCAGAAAGAATAAAATTAAGAAAATCGTAAGCACTGCGATTTTTAAAGGCATATACGACCAGCCTGCCATATTGTGCTCTGAGTGTATCCAAATCCTTTTGAAGGGATGCAATGTCATGATTAGCTTTATTAATATCCCCGTTGATAAAATTGATCTCCTGGTTGATATTGGCTACAAGCTTTTGACGCAAGCGCA
Source organism: Chitinophagaceae bacterium (assembly GCA_004322015.1). GTDB lineage: Bacteria > Bacteroidota > Bacteroidia > Chitinophagales > Chitinophagaceae > FW021-bin31. Next base: position 11,713 of record SCQT01000050.1, on the reverse strand, counting down.
TTTTATTGTCCAGGATACGAAGCTGCGTCATCGTTCTCTGCCTGTTCTTTTGCACCTGGTTCAGATCCTGGGTAGCCCGTTGTATGTCTTTCTGCAATTGTTCCCGCTGTTGCTCTAATTCCGTGCGTGAAGGCGACGGCTGCTGTGCCCGGGTCAGGCACGGAAGTACACAGCATAAAAGCAGTACAGGCAGGCGATAAATAGAGGGTAATAAACGCATATCAAGCTATAAACGCGGCAAATTTAATAAAATGGTTTCTGCTATTACCAGTTGAACGTCAATAATTGAATAAAATTTTGTGAAAAATTATTCTCTCCGGAAATTATTCACTTCAGGAAAAGGAAAATCAATGGTTTTATCAAATTCGATGCGACTGAATTTAATATCTGCAATGGTTTCTGAGCCTGTTTGAATAACAAGATGCCTTTTGGTGGAAAATGGATGTTGGCTTGTCAGAATATATTCTCCGAAAGATTCTTCCGACCTCCTGGTCTCCATCGAGGTATCCTTCTGCGATAAAGTATTTTTTAATAATAAATAATTGCGGGTATCAATCAGGTAGCTGCATAGCATGTGCTGATTTTGGCATGAAAAGGAGATACTGTGGTCTGTGCTGTCGTTAGGCTCGATCTCATCCACGCTGTCTGTGAGCACAGGAGGGTTACCTACTATCAAGTCCTGTAAAGCGTTGAAGTCAAATGGAATATGAAGAAGCTGCTGAAGCGAATCAACGCTGCGCAACGTAATCGTCTTTTTAAAGAAATTAATCACCTTCACACTGTCGGGAGTAATAAGGATCCTGACCAATTCTATTCCTAAAACAGGCCTTATAGATATCCAGATAGCGCTGTCCTTTTGCATCCGGATATACGTAGCAATGCCACTTTGTGTTCCATTAGGCGTAGTAATGTCAAGCCGGGCATGGGCTGAAAAAGTCTGGTAAGGAATGATATTTTCCCTGAGCTTTTGCAAAATAAAATCAGAGGAAAGGTAATGGCTTACAGGACGGATGGCTGTCGGGCTTCCAGGCGAGGTTACGGAGATTGCTTTTATTATTTTCTTTTCCGTATGGCAACCGCTGCCTGATAATATCAATCCGGTTAACATTACTATCATACCAGTGGCGGAGACAGGAAAAGAATAATTTTTATTCAGAAATTTCATCGTCGGGCAGGTTAATGGTTGTTTTTGTCTTGTTTTAACAGATCTTTCCGGGCAGGCAGCCTTTTATGCCTGATTTTCCAGTTAAGCCAATAAGGATCGCCGCCTTTTTCTTTTGCCAGCTTCCAATATTTGACTGCTTCGTCCTTGTTATGAGTTTTGTAAAGGATATCGCCATAATGATCCAGGAATCCCGGACGGCTCTCTGCATCGGGATACCGGAACACTTTCTCCATCCAGATTCTGGCTGTTTTATACTCTCCCAAATTATACAGTACCCAGGCATAAGTATCTTCATAATTTTCCTGATCAGGCCTGAGTGATACGGCAGCTTTGATCATTTGCAATGCAAAACGAAGATGCTGACGGCGTACTGCGAGATAATAGCTGTAATTATTCAACGTTTGGTCGTCCTCCGGATTTAGCCTGATGGAAGTCAGAAAGCAACTGTCGCTTGCAGGGTAATTTTTCAGATTGTTGTAACCATTTCCAAGGGTGGCATAAATACGGCTTTGCAGATCCTTATCCCTGATGCCGAGACGTAACGAGTGACGCAGCGACCTGATACTGTTTTCATACTGACCGGAGAAAAATTCTGCCATCCCCGAAAAGTACCAGGCTCCTGCCTGGTCAGGGAACTGCTGCACAGCCAGCCTGCTTATATTCAACAGGGAATCATTCCTGCCTTCCCCTGTGTATAACAACATCATTTGATTCCATACTTCATAATCTGAATGATCAATGGATAATGTTTTCCGGTATTCTTTCAGGGCGCTGTCCGGCATTTTACATTGGAAAAACATATCCCCGTAAAATTTATAAGCCTTCGCATTTTCAGGATGGGTTTGCACAAGAAATCTGCATAAAGCAAGCGCTTCTTCTCTCTCTGTGGAGTCAATTTCTACGTATTTTAAATAAGGAGAGGCAAAGGCAATTTTATCGTCAATGTCGAAACCAGGATCTTTAAAAACTCTGGATACGAAGTAATGGTAAACGGAATCATTTCCCTCTTTTTTATATAAAATAGCCAGGGCAAGCATGACATCGGGATTAGTCGGATCCCTTGACAACAAAGACTTGTAAAAGCTGATACCTTCGCCCGTCCGGTTGTTATCGGCATATAGTTTTGTCAGCAGGGTCTGGAATCGTACGTTGTCCGGATTCGTTTCAATCATTTGTTGAATGACTTTGGCGGCGGAGTCAGGCTGTCCTGTTTTTTGCAGAAGATACTGCTTTTGGTAGAGCAATCTGCTGTTGCTTCCTTCCTCTTTTTCAATGCGATTGATGATATCCAGGGCAGCATGGTATTGATCCGCTTTGGAGAGCATAAGGGCTTCATTATAGAGAAAAATGGATTGAGGCTGATAATGCAAAGACAACTGATGAAAGATATACGCGGAACTGTCATATTTTTCATTTAATGCCAAAGCATGGGCATAGGCAACGCCAAACCATTTGTTCGAAGAGTCGGCCTGAAAAGCCTCCCGTGCATTTTCCATAGTCTGAACAGTATTTCCTGACTGACCGTTCAGCAATGCCAGCTCATAGTGAGCAGTGGCATTGCCTGGCTTTAACTCCAGGAATTCGTTGAATAACCGGATGGCGCCGGAGGGATTTCCTAATAATTTCTGCTTTTCCGCTTCGATAAAAAGGCTGTCTGCAAGGAAGGAAGTATTGACTGTCGCCTGTTTTACCCCCATATAGGTATGTCCGTTATTAAAAGCATGCCGGGAGCCGCTGCACGATGAAAAAAGCATCCATCCTGCGCTTATGCATGCCAAAGCAGTTATGACTCTATTTTTTCTTCCTGTCAGTTTCATTTAATGTTTTCCCGTGTGGCCAAACCCGCCATCACCCCTGTCTGTTTCAGATAAAATGGCAGCTTCCTCCCATTGTATTTGCATATAAGGGGCGATGATCATCTGTGCGATTCTTTCTCCGGGTTGTATGGGCTGGTCTTCGCCGCTTACATTGACCATGATCACCTTGATTTCGCCCCTGTAATCTGCATCAATGGTTCCGGGGGTATTCAATAAAGTCAGTCCCCGCTTTATAGCCAGTCCGCTGCGTGGTCTTATCTGTGCTTCATAACCTTCCGGTAATTCGATAAATAATCCCGTGGGGATCAACGTCCGCTCCAGCGGCTTTAATAGGACAATGTTCTGCAAATTAGCCCTTAAATCCATTCCTGCTGATCCGGTGGTTGCATATTCCGGCAAAGGGAAAGCCGACTGATTAACGATTTTGACCTTGATTTTATGCATTTGGCAAAGGTAAGGCTCATTATCCAGTTGCAAAACTTTCTCCGTTCCCTGCAACTGCATGAATTGCTGAAGGAGGGAATTAATACCCGGTTAAAATCACTTCATCATCGGGAATCAGGCAGTTGATTGTAAAATAAATACTTATTTTAAATAAACTTTTTCATTCGCTTTATTTCCATGAAAGCCAGCCTTGTACATGATTAAGTACGGAATAAGTCCGGTCCGTAATTCACACAAAAAGCACAGTACGCCCTCTTAAAAGCGCATTTAAACCGTATAAGTAAGGAGAAACATTGAAAATCTTCAAGGGCATCCTAACGATGATTCATTCCGAAAAATTGGCTTTTTCACCTTTAAACAATATTTTTGCAGGTTAAATAACCTCACAAAACTAATTTTCAATGCGAGAAATACTTTTCAGACAGGCGCTCAGGGAAGCCATGGAGGAAGAAATGCGCCGTGATGAACGCGTTTTCCTGATGGGAGAAGAAGTGGCAGAATATAACGGAGCTTATAAGGTAAGCCAGGGAATGCTGGAAGAGTTTGGCGAAAGGCGTATCATTGATACACCTATTTCTGAGCTGGGTTTTGCCGGTATCGGCGTAGGTGCGGCACAGAACGGGCTTCGCCCGATTGTGGAATTCATGACATGGAATTTTGCCGTGTTGGCGTTAGACCAGATATTGAATACTGCTTCTAAAATGCTGGCAATGAGTGGCGGGCAGGTAGGTTGCCCGATCGTTTTCAGGGGGCCAAACGGTTCTGCAGGACAGTTGGGCGCCCAACATTCCACAGCTTTTGAGAGCTTTTATGCCAATATCCCCGGGATAAAAGTGATTTCGGTTTCTAACCCCTATGATGCTAAAGGCTTATTGAAGTCGGCTATTCGTGATGATGATCCGGTGATTTTTATGGAAAGCGAAGTCATGTACAGCGATTCCGGTGAAGTGCCTGAAGAAGAATATCTCATTCCTATCGGAAAGGCGGATATAAAAAGACAGGGGAAAGATGTGACGATCGTTTCTTTCAATAAAATGATGAAAGTGGCTTTGGGAGCTGCGGAAGAGCTTTCCAAAGAAGGTATTGAAGCGGAAGTGATAGACCTTCGTACGATCCGCCCTTTAGATTGGATGACTATTTTGGAATCGGTTAAGAAGACAAACCGCCTGGTTATTGTGGAAGAACAATGGCCTATGTGCAGCGTTTCATCCGAAATAGGTTATCGCATTCAGAAAGAAGGTTTTGATTACCTGGATGCACCGGTCCGCCGTATCACTTCTGTGGATGCACCTATGCATTATGCGCCCAACTTAGCTAAACTGTATTTACCCAGTATTGAAAAAACGATAAAAGTAGTGAAAGAGGTGATGTATGTAGAGAAATGATTGGGTATTCAGTAATTGGTTAATGGTTATTGGATATTGACTATGATGATATTACTTTCCATTGACCCCTTAACACTAACTGACAACTTATAACCACAACCGAAAATGGCCACGATCCTGATCATAGATGATGAAAAGAGTATTCGTAACACTTTATCTGATATTCTTAGTTACGAAGGATATAAAATAGAAGAGGCGGCAGACGGACAGGAAGGGATCAATCTTTTTAAAAAGAATACCTATGATGTGGTGCTTTGCGATATCAAAATGCCCAAGATTGACGGCATGGAATTCCTTGAGCAGGCAGTGGAGATCAACCCGGATGTTCCTATTATCATGGTTTCCGGACATGGAAATATTGATAACGCTGTAGAAGCTGTCAAAAAAGGTGCGTTTGATTTTATCTCCAAACCCCCCGATCTGAACCGTATCCTGATCACCATTCGCAATGCGCTGGACAGGACCACTTTGGTTGCAGAGACAAAAACACTCCGAAAAAAAGTTTTCAAAACACAGGAAATGATCGGCGAATCGGAGCCGATCCGGCACATCAGGGAAACAATTGAAAAGGTGGCTCCTACAGATGCAAGGGTTTTGGTAACCGGTGAGAACGGAGTGGGGAAGGAGTTGGTAGCACGCTGGATACATGAGAAAAGTAACCGCGCTTCAGCGCCGTTGATTGAAGTGAATTGTGCAGCAATTCCCAGCGAGCTGATAGAGAGTGAATTATTCGGGCATGAAAAAGGCTCCTTTACTTCAGCCATCAAACAACGTATAGGAAAATTTGAAAAGGCCAACGGAGGCACTTTATTCCTGGATGAAGTAGGGGATATGAGCCTGAGTGCACAGGCAAAAGTATTGCGCGCACTGCAGGAAGGAAAGATAACCCGTGTAGGCGGTGAGAAGGAGATTAATGTGGATGTAAGAGTAATTGCTGCCACAAACAAAGACCTGCTTAAAGAGGTGGAAGATAAAAATTTTCGCCTTGATCTGTATCACCGGCTCAGCGTGATTATCATCCACGTACCTTCTCTCAACGACAGGGTGGATGATATACCCATCCTTACTGAACATTTTCTGGAAAACATTTGCTCTGACTACGGCATTGCCAGGAAAGAAGTCAACAAAGAAGCATTGAAAGCCCTGCAGAAACATGACTGGACAGGTAACATTCGTGAACTGCGTAATGTAGTGGAAAGATTGATCATCCTTTCGGGGAAGACTATTACAGCAGAGGACGTGAATGCGTATGTAATACCAAACAGGGGAAAGTAGTGATTGCAATTGCTTCCTGGGTTGATGGCTTTATATGCCATGTTTGACGATTAGCCGGTTAATTTAGAATCACTGGTTTGTTATCCTTTGTTCCGCATTGTTAATTTTTAATCCTCAATTTTAATTATACCATGTCTTCTTCTGATCCTGTGATTTCTATTCACAACCTTTTCAAACGCTATGGCAACGGCGACTGGGTACTGAACGGTATTGATCTCACTGTCTATCCGGGCCAGGTAATCGGATACATCGGGCCCAACGGCGCCGGTAAATCCACTACCGTAAAAATCCTTACCGGAATGATACCTGAATTTGAAGGGGATATTTCCATTCTTGGAATGAATTTGCATGAAAACCTCTTAGAGGTGAAGAGGCAAATCGGGTATATCCCCGAAAATGCGGAATTATATTATTTGAAATCATTTCCTTTTTCCGAACAATGGAGCATTGACCAGTCATCCGGCAGAATGATGCAGGCCTTTTTATTAATGATAGTCACAGGCGGTATAGGTCTATTGCATTATTTTGTCATGGATTATACTCCGGTAGTTATTATCTTAGCTGTATTGACTCTTGTAGCAGATTGTTTATTAATTAACAGTTTTGGTAATAAGACCTGGAAGCAGTTGACAAGTTAGGAAGCTCCCTTGTTTCATTGTTTAATTGTTCTTTATTTTCAATCTTTTTGCCTTTATCGAAAATTGAAGATCGCCTTTATGCACATACTGACCGATATTTCCTTAAAACCGTATAATACTTTTGGCATAAATACTTTCGCCAGATATTTTACTTCATTTTCCAACGTAAATGAATTAAGAGAAATATTATCTCAAACTAAAATTTCGGATATTCCACCTTTGATTCTGGGAGGGGGAAGTAATATGCTGTTGACAAAAAATCCTGAAATAGTTTTAAAAAATGAAATAAAAGGTATTGAAAAAATAAAGGAAGATGAACAATCTGTTTTTATAAGAATAGGCGCCGGCGAGGTATGGCATGATTTTGTGATGCATTGCATTGATAATAATTGGGCCGGTGTTGAAAATCTCTCTCTTATCCCTGGTAATGCCGGTGCTGCGCCTATGCAAAATATTGGGGCTTACGGTGTGGAAATAAAGGATGTTTTTCATTCTTTACAGGCTTTTCATTTACATGATAAAGCGATCGTTACTTTATATCGTGATGATTGCACGTTCGGATACAGAGAAAGCGTCTTTAAAAATAAGTACAAGGATCAATTTGTGATAGTGTCTGTTACCCTGAGGTTATATAAGCACCCTCATTTCAATACTTCTTACGGTGCAATCGGAAAAGAGTTGGACTCAATGGGAGTGAAAGAGCTGAGTATCCGCGCTGTCAGCCAGGCAGTAATCAATATCCGCACTTCCAAATTACCCGATCCTAAAAAAATAGGAAATGCCGGCAGTTTTTTCAAAAACCCGGAAGTAGCTGCTGAAAAATATGATCAATTAAAAAAGGATTTCCCCGGGATCATTGCATATCCCGCCAGAGATCAGTTTAAGCTTGCAGCAGGATGGATGATTGAGCAATGCGGATGGAAAGGATATCGTAAAGGGGATGCCGGTGTGCATGACAGGCAGTCTTTGGTATTGGTGAATTACGGCAAGGCAAGTGGAAATGATATTTATCTATTGTCGGAAGAAATACAAAAAAGCGTGTGGGAGAAGTTCAGTGTGAGGCTGGAAAGAGAAGTGAACATCATATAAAATATAAAAAATAACCCCGCTTGGAAAAGCGGGGTTCTTGTGTTAAACCCTTTGAAAAATTACTACTCTCTGCTATTTGCAGGCTTGGCTGCGTTTTAGCTTCTTTCGATCAATGTATAATAAATGATGATCTTTTCTTTTGTTACTTGCTAAAGCAAAGATACAAAGAAATATAAGCACAGCGGTTAATTATTCGTTATCGTATGTTAAAGATGTGTTAACGGGATAAGTTGCTGTTTGTTAAGAATATAGAGTAAAGAACTGGAATGTTCCACACGCGTATTTGCGTATGCCCATGACCGTAAGCCATTGATAAACCCGGGTAAATAATGATCTCGTCCGTTTTTATATTTTTCACTTAGTAAGCTTATATAAAATGCATCAAAGGGCATGGCATGCATTTCCTCTAATTTTAATCCGTGCTGCCTGATCAGCGTTCTCATTGCCCCGGGGGAAAAATGATATAGATGTCGCGGCACGTCGTACGCAGCCCAACATTGTTGATATATTCCTGCATCCAACGAAGTGTAGTTTGGAACTGCAATAAACAGATGTCCTTCGGCATGAAGTAACCGGAACATTTGGTGTAGGTATCCATTCAAGTCGTGGATATGTTCCATCACGTGCCAGAGAGTAATAGCATGGAAACTATTTTTGGGCAAATCATACAGGGAACCGGACGAAAGGGTTGTCAGGCCATATTTTTTATGAGCTATATATCTTGCTCCTTCATCAGGTTCGAGTCCGGTGACATCCCATCCCGACTGCTGCATCTCATGTAAAAAAGCTCCGGTGCCGCAGCCGATATCTAAAATGTTACCACGCGTAAGCCCCGTTGATTTTTCTATCCAATGTTTTTTTTGTTTGAGAGAGATCCTTCTGACAGCATGATATAGCTTATTAACCAATCCCTTAGCAGTATCAGAATGAGAGATATAATTTTCAGCATGGTAGTATCTTCCTATATGTTGCTCGTCCGGGACCGGCCAGGTAAAGCGCAGGGTGCATGTCTGACATTGACGAATGGCGAATATTTCACCGCTGACGGTATAATCTTTAGCCTCTAATACTACCCCTGTGTCTGTGGATCCGCATACAGGACAGGAAGGACGAAACATTTCTTCTGTCATGATATATTTTTATGCAGGCTCTCTTTTATTTTGTATTGGAGTTGTCATACTCGATATGTACTTTATCGCCATATAATTTCATCATGGAAACCAAACTGACAGTAGTGTCGGGAGGAAGCGTGGTAAAAGGCCTTCCCAGTTCGTAAGTGGAAGAGTCTTTAGTGAGCAGTACAACAGGATGTCCCCATCCCTTTATTTTGTGATACTGATGCATGGCTTTTTCTTTGTTGTTATATATGGCAAACACAATAGTGTAGTGGATGGAATCCCGTTGAATTACATTTTCCTGTGCCACGGTATCTTCTTTTAGTTTCATGGAGTCTTTTTTGGCCGTTTGATTGGTCGTGTCTCTCGCAATAATATTTTTTACAGCCTCTGTTATCTTATTTCTTTTCAGAGTGCCTTTGTAAGTCAGCCAGCCGACAAGCAACAATGTCATGATAGTGCCTGTTATCCACCAGGATGCCATCTCCCTGTGTCTTTTCTTTTTCTGCAGGGGCGGTAAAATATTTTCAGGTGGCTGCACTTGTTCATTCACCGGAGCATCTATTGTTTCTGCCGGGGCAGTGACCGATTCACTTTTCTGCAGGGAGAAACTTTTTATTTCATCTAAGGAAACAGGCTGATATATAGAAGAAGTGAACGATTGTTCAGCATCTAAAGTGATTTCCCGGTCGTTGTCTAAGTTTAATAATCCAATTCCCGGTAATTCGACGCTGGATCCGGTAGATAGCTTTTTGCGGATGGCAGATGCCGCTTCGTTCCATTTCAATTCAGCTTCTTCCTCGGACAGTGAATGAGAAAATGCTATTTGTCGGATAATGGAGTAATATCTATATGTATGATCCTGCTCACTTAGAGGGATCAGCGAGATTTCGCTGGCAGGCGGGTAAATCTTATTGTCCTGGTATGATCTGGAAGCCGGGTTCCTTACGATATATAATAATCCGATATTTGGCAATACACATTGCCCGTGTTGTTGCAAGGCATTGCTTATATCCTGAGAGTAAGTTTCCAAGTTTCTAAAATTTTATCATAATGCCACCCAGCACGTTTAATCCTAATGACTGATAATTATGCCAGCGTTCATAATGACTGTTAAATAAGTTATTTCCATTCAGCCAAATGCTGAATTGTTTATTGATCTGGTAACTGGCGCCTGCGTTCAGATCAAAGGCGCCTTTAGTCTTATGCGGGTTACCTGAAGAATCAGGATAATAGCTTCCGCTTAGGGCGAAAATGTCTGCGGTCAGCCGCAGCTTTTCTGCAATGATGTACTGGCCCGAAAGATTGGCTTCAAACGGGCGAAGCCCCCAGGGATCTTTAGCAGTTTGTTCTTTAAAATAATTAAACCAGTTACCGGATAATTTCAATTGAAATCCTTCATTATTGATATACCCTAATTCAGCATGCAGTTGATATGCTTTTAAATCAGCTTCATTCAGCGGTTTGAAGGTATTTCCATATATTGAATCGTTCACAAATAACGGACGATCATGATATTCTACAAAAGAGAACTTGGTGTTGTATGTAAAATGGCTGTTTATCGTGCCTTTTATGCCCGTGTATTTTTCTTCAACCCGCGTATTCAATAAGTTGGTATAATTTCCTAAAAAAGGATTTTCCTTCACCAAATTCATATAGGTGTTCTTATTAAAATAAGAGATCCATCCGCTGCTCAGAATAAGTTTATCCGGAATCAGGTCTGTCTCGTTCACGATGTCGGGTAAAAGGAAAAACTTATTGTTTGTCCAGGTGGGATTGACGCCGGCGTGCAGCATAAAATGGGGCTTATTAATCTCCACTGCAGGGTGAACAGCCATCAGGTTATTATTGTAGGTATTGTATTTGTCAGTGTAAGTGGAAAAGCTGCCGGTGAAATCTGCCACGATGGAAATATCTTTGATGATCTCTTTTTGAACGGGTGCAAAAATCAGGAAGGTAGATTCCCGTCTGTTATGTATGTCCGAGAAGCTGGTAATTTTAAGATCGGGCTGATAGTTTATACCCACTGCATTTTTAACGGTATTGCTCAGTCCAAATTCTGCACTGATGGTATTATAAGCCTGCTTTACCTGGCTGAGCGGCAGCTTGGTGGTGTCATGATCATAACCGTAGTAGCGTATGCCGTGGCGATCGTAAGTAACGTTTCCATGAAATTCATGAGTAGCTGAGAAATACTGACCGTGAATTAACAAATGATCTTTGCTGTAATTTTGATTTTCAATGCTTCCTTGTGAAGAAATATGACTGAAATCTAATCCGTATTGAAAAGGCTGGCTTCTGCCATTACTTAAACCTATTTGCAGGTAGGGGGTTTTATAATTTCCGAATCCTGCTTTTATGTAATTATTATACATGCTTTCATTGGCTGTATCTCTTCCCATAGCCAGGGGGCGCAAAGGCACAGGTTCGTAAGTAAAGTTGAGATTTTGAGCGGGCACGTTATATACCAGTTGTGGTTTCACCGTATCTAACCGGGGCAAAGCGGCTGTCAGATTCAGCCTGGCTGCAGCACGAAGCACCGGCTGGTAAGTATTGTAAATGTCAATGGTCTGTTGCTGAATAGTAGTATCCTGTTGTGCTACAGCACTTTGATACATCGTAAGCGCCATACCGGAGATTATCCACGATACTTTGAGGATTGAATATATCCGCTTTTGCATGTTATTTTGAAGGTTGAATGCCATAAAAAAGAATGAAATTGAATTATTGATTTTGCTCGTTTGCGTTCCTGATCTTTGAATGTGCACGTTCGTCTGCCTTCACT
>SCQT01000049.1 GCA_004322015.1 Chitinophagaceae bacterium | reverse complement strand
ATTCCATCCACCACAATCAGCGGCTGATTTGACCCCGTAAGGGAATTATATCCTCTCAGCACGATTTTAGAAGAACCGGTGATGCCTCCACCTCCCCTGACAATCTGGAGTCCGGCTACCTTTCCGGTAAGGTCGTTGACAAGGTTAGGTTCTTTAAGTGCAGAAAGCGTTTCACCGCTTACTTCCTGGGTGGAATACCCTATGGCACGTTTTTCCCTTTTAATACCCAGGGCAGTTACTACCATTTCGTTCAAAGTGTTGGTATTTGGCTGCAGGACGACATCGAGCGTACTTGCATCAGGTACCTTTACTTCTTTTTTAATAAAGCCAATGCTGGAAATTTCCAGGGTCTGCCCCGGAGTAGCGGTAATCGTAAAATTCCCTTCTGCATCAGCAGTAGTACCAGTGGTAGTACCAACTATTTGAACGGTGGCAACAGGGACCGGGTTCCCTTTATTATCGGTAACCCGTCCGTTGATCTTTCTCTGCTGAGCCCATGCAGCAGAAAAGACGGCGAGCATCAGTATGCCTGCCAGAAGTAATCCTCTTTTCATAGCGTTACATTTTTTGTGTTGAAAAATAATTGTTTGTCAATATATACCATATGCTTATACGAATGGTTTCAGATTAATTTTTGGATTCCACAGGCACTCCCTTGTATAGCTTTACATGTTCCATCACTAAGGCTGCTGAACCCACCAGTCCGGCGCCATCCCCTAAATGAGAGAACATAATAGCCGTATTTTCTGCAATTCTCGGGATGCAATACTGTGTCAGCGCCTGCTGTATCGGAGCCATCAGTATCTTTTCCGCCTTAGCGCCTCTCCCGCTCACCACTATAATTCCCGGATTCATAATGTGTATGAGAATGGCTATCCCTTTGCCCAACATAAACCCAAGGTGGGTCAACAACTCAATGCAGTATTGGTCACCATTTTTAGCAGCCGCCATAATGACATCGCTCATATGTTTCACATCCTGGAGCTTTATGCCCGAAACTAAGCCAGCCTGAATATCCTCGACTGCTTTTTTTGCCATGATCAGCAGGGACGTCTCTGTTTCCAAACAACCTCTTTTACCACATTCGCACAGAATACCGTTATCTGTCAGCGGAATATGGCTGAATTCCCCTGCGTAACCTGTATCCCCCCGGAATAGCTGTCCGTTTACAATCATTCCCAAGCCGGTCCCCCAGCCCGCATTGATGATCATGGCATTCTTATAATCTTTAGCGATCCCGAAAGTCCACTCTGCAAGCGCTATCAGGCTGGAATCATTATCTACAAATACAGGCACCCCCAATATTTTCTCTAAATAATCCCGGTGATTGACCTTCATCTGCCGGTCGAAAAAGGTAAAGTTTATCCCCTTTTCCGCACTTACGAATCCGGGCATTCCTATCCCCGCTCCTATAATTTTGCTTTTATCTATACCGGACTTTCTGACGTATTCTAAAATAGCTTTGGCCACCAGTTCCAATGCGTTCTCTGTCTCATAAAGATCCAGTTCTATGCTTTCGGGAGGGAGAATTTGATGACTTGTAAGGTCCGTAATCACTATCTGCGTAAAAAGCTGATCCATAGCTACCGCCAGTATGTAACCTTTATCCGATTTCAGCGAGTAGCTCAATGGTTTCCGACCACCGGTGGAAGGCGCATAGCCATTTGTAACCACTAAATCCTCTTCTATCAGTTCATTCAGGACTTTAGTGACTGAGGGGATACTCCTGTTAAGCCAACTGCTAAGCTCATTGCATGACTGACTGTCCTGGAAATAAAGCCTTTTGAGGATATTGTTTTGAAGAATATATTTATCACGATAGGTAATCATGATGCATATTAGTTATATTGTATTTTTAAAATCAATGGGTTTATTACTTATCAACACCTATTACAAGACAAAACTAATATAAATATTTTAATAAGGTGTATTCATATTTTGTTATAAATATGTTAACATACTCCGATATTCAATGATAGAATCAATAATGTTATACAAAAAAAGTATTTCTTGGAAAAGAAAAATACGGGTACAGGAGAGAGCTATGGACCGTGAGGAACTATCACACTGTTTTTTACCGATAGAAGAAGTTTATCTCTAAACCCTCTTCCAACAGTAAACGAGGCAAGGAAATTTCTTTCGAACCATGCCGGACTTACTCCGTCTAAAAGACTTCACCAGAGGAACCACTTAGAGGTTTTTCTAACACTCTGCTGAAACGATTCGGGAACGATTCTGAAACTTATTCATCCCTTCCATTCATGCTTCCATCTTCTATGGCTCCATACCCAGCTTTCAGGTTGTTCCCGAATACCTTTTTCAAGCAGTTGAACAAATCTTTCCGTGATAATACCTTCTTTTTCATTTTGCGGGTCAGCAGTAATTAATTTTAATGTAATGTGATATTTCCCTCTTTTCATTCTTCTGATCTCACCATACACTACGGGCATATTTCTTCTTCTGGCGCTTAATTCAGGGCCTTTATAAAAGGCGGTCATTTTATTCAAAAAAGGATACCAGTAGGTCCGGCGCGGATTACCCGGGTTTTGATCGGCCACCAGCACATTAATGAAAGACTTATCCTGCCACGGTTTCATGGCATGCTGCACATCATTGGCAGGGATCATGATGCTGCCGAAACGGGAACGGATCTTCAGAAAAAGCCGATTCACCGTATTATTACTCAAAGGCATATACGTCACTAAAAAAGGCAGGCTCACTTTCGTTTTAATGAACAGATTCGCCCATTCCCAGTTAAAATAATGCCCCAAATGAATTTGGTATCCTCTGCCTTCTTTTTCCAACATGTCCAGCAGGCCTAAATCACCCGAAAACCTTTTTTCTAAACTTTCAGGAGAGATGCTGATCATTTTTACGGATTCCACCATCATATCCGAAAGATTTCGGTAAAATTTTTTAGCAATCTGAATACGCTCGTCTTCAGACTTTTGAGGGAATGCCTGTAGCAGGTTTTTCATGACTACCTGTTTCCGGTAACCGGCCAGGTGATAAATAATAAAATAAATGGCATCTGAAAGAAGATACAACATCCGCAAAGGCAGCAGGGAAATTAAATAACAGAAGATAAAATAGATGTAGTACACCGGTTATTGATTGTTTGTTATTGGTTACTGGTTGTCGGTCAATAGTGCGACAACCATTTACTCTTGTTACTTGAATTTCAAATAACAAAATACAAGTAAAACTCAATAAGCTAATATTCAATTAATGAAATTGTTCTCGTTTGTTTGGGAATCTGAATTTTGGATTTATCTGCCTGTATAGGCAGATTTGTTTTTCGTTTTTTTGAGTTTGGAACTTTATTTCAAAATAAATTTGTCGTAATAATAATACCATTCACGATCCGAAACTTCTGATGGCGATACCCGATTCACAAAATAATATTCTGCATCAGCTTGCTCTTATACGGATAACTGGTATTATAATGCAATCCCCTGCTTTCTTTGCGGAACGAGGCTCCTTTCACAATCAGATAACCTACAGTGATCAGATTCCTTAACTGACAAAGCTGCGGTGATAAGACGGTCCTTTCATACAGGCTTTCCGTTTCTTCATGCAGCATATCGAGCCGCCTTTCCGCTCTCTCCAGACGTACATTGCTTCTCACAATACCCACATAATCACTCATTACCTGTTGCAATTCTTTCAGGCTTTGTGTGATCAGGATCATCTCTTTCGGCTCGGTGGTTCCTTCGGCATTCCAGTCGGGGATATCTTTAAACGCTTCATCACCAAGGATCACTTTACAACTGTCTTCAAAACTACGATGAGCAAAAACCATTGCTTCCAACAGTGAATTAGATGCCAGGCGATTAGCTCCGTGAAGTCCTGTGGATGCACATTCGCCACAGGCATACAGCCGGCGAATGGAACTCCTGCCCCACTCATCCGTTTTGATGCCTCCGCAACTGTAATGTGCCGCAGGCGCTACCGGTATCCAGTCTTTATGAATGTCTACACCGATACTTTTGCATTTCTCATAAATATTCGGAAAATGATGTTTGAATTTTACCAGATCCATTTCGGTACAATCCAGCCAGACGTGCTCCGTACCCGTACGTTTCATTTCACTGTCAATAGCACGCGCTACCACATCACGGGGAGCCAGGTCTCTGCGCTCATCATATTTTTCCATAAAAGCTTCTCTGTCCGAATTCCTTAGTATAGCGCCATCGCCGCGAACTGCTTCGGATATCAAAAACGCTTGCCCACGTACGCCTGCCCGGTACAAAGCGGTAGGGTGAAATTGAATAAATTCCATATTTTCAATTCTTCCTTTCGCACGATACACCATCGCCACCCCGTCGCCGGTGGCAATTACCGGATTGGTAGTCGTTCGATAGGCTTGCCCGTTTCCTCCGGTAGCGAGCAGCGTAATATGAGACAGGATCTTTTCTATACGATTGGTATGTTCATTTAACGCATATACGCCGTGACATTCAATATCGGTGGTGGACTTTGTCACTAAATATCCAAGATGGTGTTGAGTAATGATATCCACCACATAACAATGCGTAACCAATTCAATATTTTTCTGCTTATGAATGGCTGCCAATAGAGCTCTTTCAATTTCTTTCCCCGTGACGTCCTTGTAATGAATCACCCGGTTTTCCGAATGTCCGCCTTCACGTCCGAGAGAATAATCACCACCTGGATCTTTATCAAACTGGGCGCCCAGATCAATAATTTCCTGCACACGTTTCGGACCTTCCCTGACGACTATTTCCACGATTTTTTTATTGCAAAGCCCGTCGCCGGCAATCAGTGTATCCTCAATGTGTTTTTTGAAGCTGTCATGTTCGAGGTCATTCACTACGGCTACGCCGCCTTGCGCATATTTGGTATTGGTTTCATCTTCGACTGTTTTTGTGATAATGGTAACCCTCTTATCAGGACAATGTTGCGCCACTTTCAAGGCATAAGTCAGTCCCGCAATGCCCGAGCCGATAACCAGAAAATCTGTTTCCATGAATCTTTTTTGCTTAAAATGAGCTGCAAATTAGCAATTTATTGTCCTTTTGGAGAAAACTCTTATCTTGCACCGTTTTCGACAGTGTCTATCCTGAACAAAAACATCCCACGCAATTCAGAAACCTAAATTAATTTTCATTGATATATGAATCCCCTTCGCTATCGTGCTATACTTATTGTGGCCCTGACTCTCACGGGATACTGTTCCCGGGCGCAGGACGTCTGGAGCCTGCAAAGGTGTATTGAATATGCCCGCTCCCACAATATCCAGATCAAGCAACAGATCTTGCAAAAAAACTTAGCTGAATTACAATTGCGGCAAAGCAGATTATCGCAATTCCCTACATTCAATGCCGGCGCAGATTACGGCTATAATTTCGGACGTTCCATTGACCCGACCTCCAACCAGTTCGTAGGGAGCCAGCTTTCTTTTGGAGGGTTAAATGAGAATGCAAACATCACCTTGTTCAGTTGGTTTCAAAAAAGAAATACCATAGCGGCGGACAAATATTCCTCCAAGGCTGCCGAAGAAATTATGGAAAACATGAGGAATAATATTTCACTGAATGTTGCCAATGCCTATTTACAAATTTTACTGACAGAAGAGCAGCAGGAAGTCAGCGGGCAACAAATAGCCCTTACGCGGCATCAACTGGATAATACCACCAAACAGGTGGAGGCAGGCGCTCTCCCTGAAAGCAATGAAGCCGACCTGCAGGCCCAACTGGCACGCGACAGCGCCACTTATATCACCAATAAAAACAACGTTACTTTTGCCATTCTGCAAATGAAAGCTTTATTGAATTTAGATTTCAACACGGCTTTCATTCCTGAAAAGCCAGATCTGGCTAAAATCCCCGTATTGGATATTGCGATGCTTACCCCTGAAGAAATTTATCAGTCGGCTGCCGAAAGGCAACCCCAGATATTATCAGACTCTTTACAGATCCTGGCTGCCGAAAAGCAGGTGGCGGCCACTAAAGCCACGCTTTATCCGAGCCTTTCCGTCGGTGCAGGATTGGGAACCAATTATTCAAGCAATTACAGGCGTCCTATCGGAGAAACTAATATTACCGTACCTCCCACACCCATTGGTACAGTGGATGTGAATGGAGCGAACTATACTGTCAATTCCCTGCCGCAGCAATATACGAGTCCCAAGTATGAACAACCTAAGCTCAATACCCAGGCCAGCGATAACCTGCGTGAGAACGTAGGACTCAGCCTGAACATTCCACTATTCAACGGACTGCAAACACGCGCCCAGATCGAACGCTCAAAGATCAATTTAGAAAATCAAAAGCTGACACATGAGCAAGACCTGCTGACCCTGAAACAGGATATTTATCAGGCCTACGCCAACGCAAAAGCATCTCTTGAAAATTATGTGGCATCTCAGAAAACTCTAAAATCTTCCCAGACCGCTTTCTATTATGCCGAGCAACGTTATAATGTGGGATTAATTAATTCATTGGATTATCTGACAAGCCAAAACAATCTGTTCCAGGCACAGAATGATCTGATAGCCAAACATTATGATTATATATTCAAAATGAAAATACTCGAATTTTATAAAAATCTGAATATTACTTTATAAGAAATAATCACTGCGTTCACACTTTATATTTTTTTATGAAAAAAAAGACTCTTTATATTATTGGCGCATTAGTCGTGCTGGTTATTATACTTTTAGTTTTAAAAAGTAAAGGTATTATCGGAGGCAATAATGATGTGAAAGTGGCCGTCGAAAAATCGGATTACCGGGATATCATCCAAACGGTTTCAGCCAGCGGCACTATTTATCCTGAAGTATTAGTGAGCATCAGTTCGGATGTCTCCGGAGAAATAACCGACCTGCCGGTGATAGAAGGGGATTCTGTGACTAAAGGGCAAGTGGTGGCCAGGATATACGCCGATATTTATAACTCTATCAAAACACAATCCGCCGCCGCCGTCAGCCAGTCGGAAGCACAATTAGCCAACATTAAAGCCGCTTTAAATGGATACAAAGCCACGCTGGATCAGCAACAGGCTTCTTTTGAACGTAACCAGAAATTGTATAATCTAAAGGTGATCTCTAAGCAGGAATTTGAGCAGGCTGAAGCCTCTTATCAACAGGCTCTGTCACAATACCATGCGGCAGAGCAGCAGGTGAACAGCAATAAATATGCCGTACAGGCTTCACAGGCTAACCTCCAGCAGGCTACAGAGAACCTGCACCGGACCACCATTACAGCGCCTATGAGCGGCTATGTCAGTTATCTGCCTGTAAAAAGAGGGGAACGCGTGGTGGGAACAGCACAAATGGCAGGCACTGAGATCATGCGCATCGCGGATATGGACACCATGGAGGTGCGGGTAAACGTAGGAGAGAATGATATTCCAAAAGTATTTCTGGGTGACACCGCTATCATTGAAGTGGACGCCTATAATAACCGGAAATTTAAAGGAATTGTTACGCAAATAGCCAGTTCCAGTCAGGACCTGGCCACTGCCAGCCAACAGGCGTCGGCATCTTCCAGTAACTCGGCCAGTCAAATAACTAATTATACCGTTCATATCCGTATCCTTAAAAGCTCCTATAAAGACCTCCTCGATCCCGCACATCCTGAACATTTCCCTTTCCGGCCTGGTATGAGCGCCAATGTGAATATTCAGACAAAACGGGAAAGTCATGTGCTGTCCGTACCTATTGCCGCAGTGACCATGCAAAAGAATTCTCCGGATTCCACTCATCATAAATCGGGCGCCAATCCGCAGGACTCAGCCTCTAATAATACGAACTCCGGTAATAATACGGCTGAAGTAGTCTATGTGGTTCAAAAAGACGGGACAGTAAAAGCGATTCCTGTAACCACCGGAATACAGGATGATAACTATATCCAGATCTTGTCGGGGTTATCATCCGGTAAAGAAGTGGTATCGGCTCCTTATACCGCCATCTCACAACTGTTGCATAACGGAAGCAAGGTGAAGGTAGTTCCGAAGAATCAGTTGTTTGAAACGAAGTGATATTCAACTCTCACAGGGTGTTGAAACTCCCTATTTCATTTTCATCCGTTTCATGTTAAAGCCATTCAGGCTTAAAGCCAGATCGTCAATACGATGCCGCATGCCGGTTTGCATTATTATTGTAAGATGCCGATGCTCTACCTGAGTCAGGCCCTTTTGAACACAATAGATAAAAAGTTATATTTGTACATAAAACCTTTTCATGCGTTCTAATATACGATTTCGTGTAGGACTAATTGGCAGCGGCAGTTGGGCGACGGCTATTGCCAAGATCATGACGGATAATCATTTTCATATCAACTGGCTTATCAGAAAAGAAGAAGATATTAAATATCTGAGGAAATATCATCATCCGCCGCGTTATCTGACAGCTATCCGGTTTGACCTGCGAAAGATCAATTGTATGACGGATATTCATAAGGTTATTCATCACTCGGATTGGTTAGTAATTTGCATGCCTTCCGTTTTTTTGAAAGATATATTGGATCCGTTGCCACCGGATTCTTTCAGAAATAAATATATCGTTTCGGGAGTCAAAGGGATGATAGCTGATTACAACCTCTTACTGAATGATTATTTAAAACAAAAGTTTGCCGTTCCTACGGAAAATTATTTTTGTATTACCGGACCATGCCATGCGGAAGAAGTAGCTGCAGAAAAATTATCTTATATTACCATCAGCGGGCAAAATCGCCGGGGCGCAGAATTAATCGCCGGTCGTTTTACTACCGGTTATCTGAAAACTATTGTCAATGATGACATCTGGGGAGCACAGTATGCTGCAGTTTTGAAAAACGTATATGCTATTGGAGCCGGCATTGCACACGGATCGGGCTACGGTGATAATTTTCTTGCAGTGTATGTCGCCAATTGTGCTTCTGAATTGGCGCACTTTGCAAGATCCATCAGCGAAAAGCAACAGCATCCACACCCGGGAAGAAATGCATTTGCCAGCGCTTATCTCGGTGATCTGCTCGTGACCTGTTATTCACAATACAGCAGGAACCGTACTTTTGGCGCCATGATCGGGAAAGGTTATTCTGTCAGTTCTGCCAGATTAGAAATGAATATGATCGCTGAGGGATATTATGCTTCCAAAAGCATTCATGAAGTAAATAAAAAACTGAAAATACCGATTCCAATAGCAGAGCTGATCTACCGTATCCTTTGGGAATATCTTTCTCCTGCCACGGCATTCAATAAACTGAAACGATCCTTCAATTAGATCAATTCTCTTAATTTATTAATGACAATATCCGCCTCTTCTTTCGTATTTTCTTTCGAAAAAGAAAAACGAACCGGAACCTGATCAGGATCCGGATTAACAGCAGCAATGACATGAGAGGTAATATCAGCGCCCGAACTGCAGGCGCTCCCTCCCGAGACACAAATACCGTTAATATCCAAATTGTACAATAACATCTCCGTCTTTTCATTTTTCGGAAAAGAAGCATTTAATACGGTGTAAAGGCTTTTTCCATTCCAGTCGCCGTTAAAATGAATACCGTGAATATTTTTTTGCAATTGATCAGCCATATAGGTCTTCAATGCCAGAATGTGCTTACTGTCTTCTTCATAATGCGCTAAAGCAATTTCCATCGCTTTTGCCATGCCCACGATTCCATATACGTTCTCTGTACCTCCGCGCATATTTCGCTCCTGCGCTCCTCCATGCATCATCGGATGAACCTTAATATTTTCATTAATGAACAGCAAACCCACTCCCTTGGGCCCATGAAACTTATGAGCAGCGGCATTGGCAAAATGCACTCCTGCTTTTCTTAAATCAATCGGATAATGTGCTACGGTTTGAACAGTATCACAATGAAAAACAGCCCCGTACTTTTTACATAATTCACCCACCGCATCTATATCCAATAAATTACCAATCTCATTATTGGCATGCATGAGGGAAACCAGTACCTTTTCTTCACTATTTTCCAATAGATCCTCCAGGCTGTTCAAATCCACATGTCCATCCGGGAGTAATTTCACATACGATAATTTTACATGGCGGTCGTTATGCACAAATTCACTTGTATGCATAGTAGCATGATGCTCGATGGGAGAAGTAATAATATGCCTGCAGCCTAAGTCCCGCACTGCAGTAGTGATAGCGGTATTCGTACTTTCAGTTCCCCCTGAAGTAAAAAATATTTCACCCGGATTAACATGTAATAATTTAGCGATCGTCTTTCTTGCATTTTCCACGGCTAAACGTGTTTCCCTGCCATAAGAATAAATGGAAGACGGATTACCGAACTTCTCTGTCAGATAAGGCATCATAGCATCCAGTGCTTCTTTGCTTAAGGTGGTGGTAGCAGCATTGTCAAAATAAATCCTTTGCACAGTCTTAAGATTTGGTGTAAAATGCATGCAAAGTTCAGAAAAAAAATCAAATTACCAGCTTCTCTTATAGTAAAACTCTTATGGGAGTTAATTTTAGATAGCTTTTGAATATAACAGACATGAGAGGTTATTCAGGCAGTTTTCAGTAAATAAATAATTAAAGCAATACCTGCCAGAAAGACAAAACCTACAATGATAAAGAGTAAGACCGGGGAATAATGAAATGTTCCGCTATCTATTTGCCTGGCAGCCTTGTGATACCGGAACAGAGATAGTAACAAACACAATGCTCCAACAGCCACCAGCAGGATCCCGATAGGAGCGGAATATCCGTATTGAGGCACCTTCAGGTTTTTCCCTAACACCAGGGATATCTCCCTGATAAATAAAGAAAACTTTACTACCACAAATCCAAATGCCATGATGCCAATACCCGTCCGTACCCAGGCAAGCAAGGTACGCTCATTGGCCAAATGATTACTGATATTTTTGCTGCCGGTATTTTGATCCATATTTTGGAGAATTGTTTGCCAAAGTATAAAATTTATTCCATTCTATACCCTGACTTGTATCCCTTCTCCCTGCAAATAGTCTTTTAATCCGGGAATCTCTATTTCTTTAAAATGAAATATGCTCGCTGCTAATGCAGCGTCTGCATGCGCTTCCGTAAATACTTCCTTAAAATGCCCCATAGTGCCTGCCCCGCCGGAGGCAATCACCGGAACAGGCAGATGATCCGCTAATCTCTTAGTGATATCTAAAGCAAAACCATTCTTTGTGCCGTCATGATTCATTGAAGTCAAGAGGATTTCGCCGGCTCCCAACACAACCGCTTCCTTAGCCCAATCAAAAGTTTTCTTATCTGTTTTTATCCTGCCGCCATTCAGGTAAACAAACCAATCTCCGTTTTCAAACTTTGTATCTATGGCCAACACCACGCATTGCGAACCGAATTCTTTAGAAAGATTATTTAATAATTCAGGATTTCTAAATGCAGAAGTATTTACGGAAATTTTATC
>SCQT01000048.1 GCA_004322015.1 Chitinophagaceae bacterium | reverse complement strand
TACCGCCTTTTTTTCTCTTTCTCCTCCTTGGGGATAACTTTATTTTTTACCCGCTAAACACCTTTTTATCCACACATTGTGAATTACTTATCCTTTAAAAAACTACCGAACCATTGATTTTAAAAAGATATCTGTTTCGGCCTGCGCCATACTGAATAGTGGTGAAAGAATAATGACGAACAATATACCGACCGGTCTTCTCACCGGATGGTTTTAAACTTGTCTCAGGAATCCTGTTCAGCATCTTTTTCCTCCAATTCCTTCAATATCTTGTTGACATCTTCCTCAGTGGAAGTCAGTTTCTTTCTGCATATTTTTATTAGTTGAGCCGCACGTTTCACTTTGGCAGAAAGTTCATCCACAGAAATTTCTCCTTCTTCAATTTCCGTCACAATTCGCTGTAATTCGTTAAAAGCTTCAGTGTAATTGATTGCTTCACTCATCGTTCCTGGTTTTTTGGGTAGATTGTATTTCACTTAAAATTTGTCCTTTGGATAAAAGAGTTTTAATAATATCCCCTTCCTTTACTTCATCAGACTGCTTCATAGCCTTACCGTTCATTAATGTAATGCTGTAGCCCCGCTTTAACACTTTCCCGGGGCTCATATTGGCTATACTTTTTTCCGTGTGGTCCAATAAGGAACGTTTATATTGATGAAATAAAAATAAATCTTTTTTCAAAATAACCCTTATGTTCTCTATTTCTCCTGAAGATTGTGAGCATAGAAATCCTGTCTGGTGAATTAAAGCGGAAATTTGCCTTCGCAGCAGGTGGTTGTTATTCACAAGGTGATGTTGGGCTGCTGATCGAAAATACCTGATCTGACTTTGGAATTTAATTTTCTCATCCTGGATGATCATCCGTGATTTATTGATCATGGCTTCTCTTGCTTCGTTAACCGGCACTGAAAAATTATGAAATTTCTGGATCAGCCATTCCGCCATTTTAGTAGGGGTAATGGCATTATAAAAAGCCACCAGTTCAGATACCGTTTCATTCGTCGCATGACCTATCCCCGTGATAACGGGTAAGGGAAAACAAGCGATAGCTTTTGACAATTCAAAATGGTTGTAACATGACAATCCGACATCTCCCCCGCCGCCGCGAATGATAGCCACTGCATCAAAATGATGTTTCACCCCGCTGATCCTGTTTAATTGCCCTATAATGGATTCAACGGCCCGGTCGCCCTGTAAAAGCGCAGGAAATAAAAAATAAAAAAACCGATAACCCCATTCATTGTTATCAATGATCTTCCTGAAATCAGCCAGGCCCTTACTGGTCTCTACGGAAATAATGGCGATCCGCTTCGGCAATAAGGGGAGTGATAACAATTTGTTCTTATCAAACAAATGCTCCTTTTTCAGCCTGTCAATGGTTTCCTGCTTCTCTTTTTCCAGATCACCTAAGGTATATCCCGCATCTATGTCTGTGATATGCAGAGAAACACCATATACCGGGTCAAAATTTATTTTCGCTGACAGCAATATTTTAATGCCATCCTTTAAAGGTTCTTTTAAAATTTTCTCAAATTCCTGATTGATCCGTAAATAATCATTCTTCCATAAGGTGGACCTGATCTGGGCTATTATTTTACCATCGGATTTCTCAACCAGATCAGGATAACAATGCCCTGAATGAGGATAATAATTCAGCTTGATCATTTCCGCTTTTACCCAGAATGCCGAGCTATATCGTTGCTCAATCGTTCTGCGAATGCTGTTAGCGACTTCCTGCAGGGTAAATATCTTTCTGTCATGGATTATTTCAGACATGAGATTTTATTTTTCAAAAAATATATCATCATTCCAATTCTCAATATTCGTTAATATAGCATGCAAATGATTCGGCATGATCACATACACATCACAATATAATTCTTTTCGTATTTGAAATGACCTTTCCCATTCTTCTTGAACTATGATCTCTATTTCAGAATAGATCTGTCTTTATCAACAATATCTCCAAAAATAAATTTTCTCCCTGTGGTACAAATGGTAATAAAATAAACGCCATTATCCGCATAGTTCCCCATGGGGCGCGTGCAGAGGATATACGGTATTTTCCAAGGAATTTATTCAAAGCAAAATTTAATTTAACCCTCTAATTTAAAATAAAAAACCCTTACCATAAAAATGATAAGGGTAAAATGAATGCTGTTTTCTCTGAACAAATATTATCTGCTGTTCAATTTGGCTACTAATCTCAGAATTTCAATATACAGCCATACAATAGTGACTGTCAATGCAAAAGCGCCATACCATTCCATGTATTTCGGCGCACCGCTCATGACGCCTTTATCTATCATATCAAAATCCAACAGCAAATTAAATGCGGCCACCCCAACGACGATCAGAGAAAAAATGATGCTGAAGGTGCTGCCGTTTGTAAAATCCATCAAAGGAACGTTCACATGAAAAAATCCTAATATCCATGTGAGCAGGTAGAATATGAATATGCCTCCGGTAGCGCCAATAACAATCATATATAATTTCTGCGTTACTTTAATTATCCGGGATCTGTATAATGCCCACATAGCCACTACCACACCAAAAGTCAGCAATACCGCCTGCATGGCTATATAGGGGTTTTTACCTTTAAAAGCAGTGGTAATGATGGCAGAAAATGCTCCCAGAAACAACCCTTCAAATATTCCGTAGGCCGGCGCCAGATATTTTGCCCATTGCATTTTGAAACTCATCACAATGGCCAGGGCCAACCCGCCGAAAACCCCGATCATGATAAGCGGCCCGACGGAAGAAGGGTTCTTTTCAAAAGCAAACCAGGAATAAACCGACGAACACATCATCATCAGGAAAATAAAAGCAAATTTGTTCAAAGTCCCGCCAATAGTCATGGTACCCTCTTCACCGGGGACTGGCGTCGCCCTCTGAAAAATCCTTTCAGATAAGGCGGGATTTCCACTTTTTTCTATCAGTGCCATAATATTCTTTTTTAAAGATGAACCCCAAAATTACATGCTTTAGAACAAATGACATTCGAAAGTTCCGCTTTCGACTAAGGTACGTTTTAATTTAACGCAATCCTAACAATTTTCCAAAACCTGGCCGTTTGCATGAAAATTAAGAAATTAACATGCTTTAATGACTAACTTTGCATTTTACGAGTTTGATCATAAAATCATTTCAATGAATACTGACAGTTTGCAGCAGCTTGATGACGTGGTCATTAAGTTCGCTGGGGATAGTGGAGACGGCATGCAGCTTACAGGTTCCCAATTTACAAATAATACAGCGCTTATCGGCATTGATCTCTCTACTTTTCCTGATTTCCCGGCCGAGATCAGGGCGCCCCAGGGGACATTACCCGGAGTGAGCGGATTTCAGCTCCATTTTTCCAGTAAACGGATCTATACGGCGGGCGATTCATGTGATGTACTCGTGGCTATGAATGCCGCTGCGATGAAAACCAATCTTAAATCGCTGAAAAAAGGCGGGATTATCATTGCCAACGCAGATGGATTTGACACCAAAAACCTCCGTCTGGCTAATTACCCGGAGGGAGAAAATCCGCTGGAAGACGGTATCCTGCAGGATTATAAAGTACATGTAATGGATGTCACAAAAATGACTCGCGAGGTACTGAAGGACAGTCCGCTTGGTATGAAAGAAAAAGACCGCGCGAAGAATATGTTTGTGTTAGGTTTTTTGTACTGGATGTATGATCGTGATATGGACAGCACTATCAGCTTTTTAAATGCCAAGTTTGCCAAAACTCCGGACATTTTAGACAGTAATTTAAAAGTACTGAAAGCCGGATATAATTTCGGTGAAACCACAGAGGTCTTCGGTTCGAGATATCACGTGAATAAGGCTAAAATGGAACCGGGGCGGTACCGCAGCATTACTGGAAATACGGCGCTGGCTTACGGACTGATAGCTGCTTCACAACAATCAGGATTGCCGTTATTTTTAGGCTCTTATCCTATTACACCGGCTTCAGATATTTTACATGAATTAAGTAAACACAAAAATTTCGGAGTTCGGACTTTTCAGGCGGAAGATGAAATTGCAGGTATCAGTTCTGCGATTGGCGCTTCTTATGGCGGACAAATGGGTATTACCACCACTTCCGGCCCGGGGATGGCATTGAAAACAGAAGCTATGGGATTAGCGGTGATGCTGGAGATACCCTTGCTGGTGATAGATATCCAACGGGGCGGACCTTCCACCGGATTGCCCACCAAAACAGAACAATCGGATCTTCTGCAAGCCTACTACGGCAGGAACGGTGAATGCCCGATGCCTGTGGTGGCTGCCTGCACTCCTTCGGATTGTTTTGACGCTGTGTTTGAAGCGTTCAGGATCGCAGTACAGCACATGACGCCGGTCATTTTCATGAGTGATGGCTATATTGCTAACGGCGCTGAACCCTGGCGTTTCCCAAAAAGCAGTGAATTACCCAAAATTAAAGTCAACTTCAAGCCCCCCAGGGAAAATGAAGAAGAAGTTTTTCAGCCTTATGAACGGGATCAGAACCTGGTCCGGGCATGGGCTGTTCCGGGAACCAAAGGTCTGGAACACCGGATCGGAGGTTTGGAAAAGCAGAATATTACCGGCAATGTAAGCTATGATCCTGAGAATCATCAGTTGATGGTAAAAATAAGGCAGGAAAAAATTGATAAAATTGCCGATGACATCCCTTTACAAACCATAGACCACGGGCCTGAACACGGAAAAGTGCTGGTGTTAGGTTGGGGTTCCACTTATGGCGCCATCAAGAGCGCAGTCAATGAATTATTGGCGGATGGTTATAGCGTGGCGCATGCCCATTTACGCTATCTTCGCCCCTTCCCTAAGAATTTGGGTACTATTCTGAAGAACTACGAAAAAGTTCTAATCCCGGAAATGAATAATGGCCAATTGATCAAAATCATCCGTGATCAGTTCCTGATAGATGCTGTCGGGCATAATAAGATCATGGGTATCCCGATGACCAAACAGGAATTGGTGATCAGGATCAAAGAGTTGTTATAAATTTTGTACCTTCATACTTCGTATCAATATCTAGCTGATACATATATCGTTAATATACAGATGTGGCATCATGCTGCAAAATCAGCTTCATAAGCGGGCAGGGTATAATGCCCTGGTCCAATAAAATTGAATATTACTAACTTTTCTTTGCTGCTTCACTGAAGTATCGCAATAGCAAATTTTGGTTGGAGAATAAAAAATCCTGTCATAAAAACAGGAGCGGCTTCTATTTTTAAACTTCTAAAAAATAAGATCATGGGTCAATGGTTGAAACAAGTTTTTTGGGGTAATACCACATTATCTTATCTTATTTGCACAGGAATTATTATCGCAGGATTTGTCGTCTTAAAAGTACTTAGACGCTTCGTTTTAAGACGGCTGAAAAAATATTTTCAAAAAACAAAAACGGATGCAGATGATTTTGCATTAAAAATGGTCAAAAACAGCATACTCCCCGCATGCTATGCCGGCTTGATATATTTCGCGGTCAACACGCTTAATATACATCCTGAATTTGAAAAGGTACTGCATGTAGCCATCGCTGTGGTATTGGTTTACTTTGGCGTCAGGATCATTATCACATCAATAAATTTCCTTTTAGGGTTTTATCTTCAAAAGCAGAACAGATTACAGGCTAAAGAAGGGTTAAGGGGGGTAATGGTCATGGCGAAAGTAACACTATGGATTTTTGGCATTGTTTTCTTATTGGGGAACTTAGGATATGATATCAAAACTTTATTAGCCGGACTGGGCATCGGGGGCATTGCGATAGCGCTCGCGGCACAAAGTATTTTGAGCGATGTTTTTGCTTATTTTGCTATCTTATTTGACAGACCCTTCGATGTGGGAGAATTTTTGATCATAGGAGATGAGTTGGGTACCGTCACACATATTGGGGTTAAAACCACACGCATCCAAAGCTTATGGGGAGAAGAATTATCCTATTCCAATAAAAATATGCTGAACACCTGGATACATAATTATTCCCGCATGGAGAGGCGCCGTGCTGTTTTCGGATTGAATGTTTCTTATGATACTCCGGCTGACAGGCTGGAACAAATTCCCGACGAAGTAAAAAGGATTATCAGTGCACAGGACAAAGTATTGGTGGATCGTGTCCACTTTTTTGAATTCAGGGAATACTACCTCTATTTCGAATGTGTTTATTATTCGCTGGAGTCCGGGTATAATGAGTATCGGGATAAACAACAAAAGATCAACCTGGCCATTTGCCGGAAGTTTGAGCAAATGGGTGTTAAATTTGCTTTCTCTACAAATCGTTCTATTTCTGTCCGCAATAGTAATGTGTTGCAGGAATCATGAAAGGGAAACGATGAAGATGAGGGCAGGCATAGATAAACAATTATACGGTTTTTAAAATACCATTATATGAATTTAATAAAGGCGATACTGCTGACTTTACCGTTATTTTTTACGGACAATCTTTCTGCGCAAATATTAATCCATTCACACAATGATTACACTCACTCCCATCCGTTTTGGGGAGCATATCATGAAAAAGCTGATTTTATCGAAGCAGATGTATTCCCCGTAAACGGAAACTTAATGGTGGCTCATTCCAAAGATAAAATCCGGCCTGACAGCACACTCTCAACCATGTATCTTCAACCCATCATTCATCTTTTTCAGCAACATCAGAATAAGACGGCTTCTGATAATCCTGGCTATACCTTTTATTTAATGATAGATATTAAAGAGAAATGGAACGAAGTATTGCCTATATTGATCAGTGAGATAAAACAATATCCGCAATGTTTCAACCGTCAGGTAAATCCTCATGCCGTTCAAATTTTTATCAGCGGCGATCGCCCTCCCGATACTACCTTTCATTCTTATCCGGACATGATACAATTTGATGGTTTACCGGGTGTAAAATATCATCCGGCGGATTTGAAAAAAGTGGTCGAGATCAGCACTGATTTCAATCTTTATTCACGCTGGAATGGAAAAGGGGAAATTCAGGCTAAAGATGCCGAAACTTTGAGAAAAGTGATCATAGCAGCACATCAGGAAGGGAAAAAGATTCGATTCTGGGGAGCACCCGATACGCCGGACTGCTGGAAAACACTGATCCGTCTGGGTGCAAATATTATCAATACGGATAAAGTAAAAGCGTGCAGGGAATTTTTACAGTCCCGTCATTTTTAATTATTCAGGTTTTCTTCAGAATTTAGCAGGTAATTTGCCAGACCATGAAACTTTTAGTGATAGAAGATGAAGAAGCTTTGGCGGAAAGTATTGTCTCTTATCTGAAAGGTGAGCAATACATCTGTGAATGTGCTGCCGACTTTGCTTCCGCGAGGGAAAAGCTTGAATTACACAATTACGACTGCATCCTGTTAGATATTACACTGCCCGACGGCAACGGATTAAAGCTGCTGGAAGAATTGAAAAAGAACAAGCAGCATGATGGGGTGATCATTATTTCTGCCCGTGATTCATTGGACGATAAAATCCTGGGACTCCAATCCGGCGCCGACGATTACCTGACCAAACCTTTTCACCTGGCTGAACTTGGAGCGCGCATCGCCTCCGTCATCAGAAGGAGAAACTTCTCCGGAGATAATATGCTGAAAATAAATGAAATTACTATTGACCTGCTGGCAAAAAATGTGAAGATCAATCAAGAGTTATTAGACCTGACTCCTACTGAATATGACCTCTTATTATTTCTCGCCTCCAATAAAAATAAGGTTGTTTCGAAAAATGCAATAGCCATGCATATTCTGGGAGATGAGGCAGAATGGATGATGCAATTTGATGTTATTTATGCCCATATTAAAAATCTGAAAAAGAAATTGATCAGTGCGGGCTGTGGAAATTATATCCATTCCAGATATGGTATGGGATATATACTGGAAGGGTAAATTCCGGTGATAACAAATTTTAATCCTCCGATTCGAAATTTCAAATATAAAAATCCATGCGACTTTTACAACGCAGCCTGATATCATACATCGTTTATTCCATTATAATAGTTTTAATCGCTATACCCATATTCTATCTGATCATCAATAAAATGTTTCTGAATGATGTGGATGAAGCATTACGCCAGACCCGGGGACAATTGGTTTCCCAGCTTGCCGAAGCTGATAAACAAACTATCCAAAGATGGAATGATCCTTCAGGGAATATCAAAATCATTCCGGTAAACAAATTCTCAGAAGAAGAAAATATCCGGACGATTTCCCTTTATGACAGCATGACAAATGAAAAAGAGGATTTTCGCCGGCTCACCTCCGTTGTTTCAATCAATGGAGGCTATTACAGAATGTCTATCAGGCAATCCTTAGTAGATAGCGAAGACCTTTCCCAGGGAATTGTAACCACCCAAATCATTTTATTGACAGTATTGCTTGCCGGTTTGATACTGTTGACACTATGGCAATCGAAAAAAGTATGGAAACCTTTTTATACCACTCTGGATCAACTAAGGCAATTTGAACTGGACAAGCACCCTGCAGTCCATTTGAACAAAACAAATATCCGGGAGTTCGACGAATTGAATAAGGCCATTATGCAATTAACAGACAGAAATAACCATGTGTATATTCAGCAGAAAGAATTCACTGCTAATGCAGCCCATGAGTTGCAAACGCCTTTGGCTGCTATGCAGGCGAAATTAGAGCTGATGATGCAGGAAAAAAACCTTTCGGAAGACCAGGTAAAGCATATACAATCTCTCAGCCAGTCTGTCACACGCATGACCAGATTAAATAAAGGGTTATTATTATTAGCCAAAATCGAAAATAATCAATTCAGAGATGTCCAGCAGATTGATACAGGTATGATCATCAAAAGGGTGATACAACAATCAACCTCTCATATACAAATGAAGCATTTACAGGTCGTTGAATCATACCGGCCCACCATTATTCATTCAAACCCTGATTTGACAGATATTTTGATAACCAATCTTATCAATAATGCCATTCTTCATACCCCGGCAGGGGGAAATATGGAGATTACTTCCGGTAATGGGAAAGTGGAAATCAGGAATAGTGGCAAGCCGCTTCCATTCCCTGCGGAGAATCTTTTCTATCGTTTCCAGAAAGGAAATCATCCTAAAGCCTCAGAGGGGAACGGATTAGGATTAGCCATTGCAAAACAAATCTGTAATACTTGTCATTTTGACATCGCTTATCGTTATGAAGATGGCTACCATGTCTTTACCTTAAGATTTCAGAATCATGGATGATCTGAAGCAAGCCATGCAAATTTCTTTACAAGCCGGCATACCGGTTCTCTGAAGGCAGATATCCTTTATCTTTTAAAATCTTCCCAAGCCTGTCATAAAAGGCGGGGTCGGTTGGTGTCACGCTGGCAAGTCCATCTACATAATGGTTGTAAAGACTAAACAAGGCGGCAATCAAAACGGTATCGTGAAGCTCACGGTCGGTTGCCCCTTCCGCTCTGGCTTCAGCCACCATTTCTTCGGTCACCTGTCTGCCATTCCTGACTGTCGCTTGTGCAATCTTCAATAGAGCTTTTAGCTTATTGCTTACCGGGGCCGTATCAATATCGGATCTGACTTTTTCAGCTATGCCTTCTTCGTCCACCAAAATATTGGCAATGGCCGAATGGGCAGAAGTGCAGAATCTGCATTCATCTTCCTGAGAAACAACAGCCGCTATCAACTCACGCTCTCCTTCCGTCAGAGTAGATTCACCCCTCAATAAAATCTGGGTAAGTTGCCGTATCGGTAAAGCCGTGTCTTTCCGGTAGTCCAATAGACCCGTGATGCCGGGTAACTTTTCGCTTAAGGGAATATATGGCATATGATATAATTTTTTAAGCACGTTTATTACTATGAATAGCTTTGTCAAATATATTGTTTTTCACTATTGTCCGAGTAAAATAGGGGGAAAAATTGGGTGATTACGAAGAATCACCCAAAAAAGTTATGTTTGAGTTACCACACAAAAAACATAACTAAGATGGGCGAAGTTAAGAA
>SCQT01000047.1 GCA_004322015.1 Chitinophagaceae bacterium | reverse complement strand
ATTCTTAACTTCGCCCATCTTAGTTATGTTTTTTGTGTGGTAACTCAAACATAACTTTTTTGGGTGATTCTTCGTAATCACCCAATTTTTCCCCCTATTTTACTCGGACAATAGTGATAGAAAATCTTAGTGTCAAAACTTCACGTTACTAACATCTTCTGTTTTTAACTTACTCCCATCTTTTGCTGTTATATTTACCTTATCAAATTTCCAGTCTTTTGCATATTTAATTTCACCTGCGGTATTAGCAGTGATCATGATATTGTTCAATTCAAAATCTTTTAACGGAGATGTTTTCATACCAATAGCATGAATGGCTGTTTGGCAATGATTAGCTTTAATATTGCTGATAAATACGTTCTCAATAGTGGGCGTCCCTTCGGAAGGTGGCACTTTTTCAAGCATCACTTTCCAATATGAAGGAATAGAATCGTAATTATACCCCCTGGGCAAAGTAGTATAGCTGTAATTAGGATTCCAGTTCAGATTCAGGTTAATAGCTGTCTTTACCTTTTCCATTTTCAGGTTCCGTATGTGAACGTCTTCCACTATTCCCCCTCGCGTAAAGGCTGATTTAAAATTAACTCCATTACCGGTACCTATGGCTTCTGAATTTTCTACCAACACATGACGGATAGATCCTGAAGTCTCACTCCCGAAAGTGCATAATCCTCCGCCTGAGCGGGCTATACAATGACGGATCACGACATATTCTGTAGGTTTATTGACTCTAAGTCCATCTGCATCCCTGCCTGCTTTCAGACAATAATCGTCATCGTTACAATCAATGTCACAGTTCCAAACTAATATATACGTTGATGAATCTATATCAACTCCGTCTGTACTGGGACCATGCCCTCCTATATTATTCTCGACAGTAATGTCATTGACCGTAATATGATCAGAATAAAGAATGTGAACCGTCCAGAATCCGGAGCGTTGTAAATGAACACCTTTCAATGTAACATCAGAGGAACGCGATATTAAAAACAACCGCGGACGCTGACAATCGTAATCCGCAGCCCAGCGAATACCTTTGGGATCATACACTTTTCGCATCGCCCAATATTTATCCCAGAAAGGCTTTCCCCTGCCATCTACTATTCCATCGCCTGTGATAGCAACGTCTTTCTGATTTAACACATTGATCAGCGCAGCAGGCCAGTTCATCTCTATGCCGGCCACACGGGTGGGAATAATGGGGTAATCTTTTATATTTTGGCTGCCCAATATCGTTACCCCTTTATCAATTCGTAAAGTCACACCGCTTTTAATAAAAACAGATCCGGTAAGATATTCTCCCGCATCAAAAGTAACGATGCCCCCACCTGCTGCTGTACAGGCATCAATGGCTTTCTGAATATATTTCGTATCCGTCGTTTTTCCGTCATTGACGGCTCCGTAGTCATTTACCCTGAATATTTTTTCTCCTTTCGGTGTTTGCCGCGCCCCCACATCTTTTACCCAACTCATGGGCCGCGGAATTATTTTATTCCATCTTATATGAAAATCAGGAAAGGTAAAAGCGGTTATAAATAATAACAACGGAACTAAGAGAAATTTTGCAGGCGACAGATTCATTTTTATATTGTTTAAAGTTTAAACGTTAAAAGTCTTAAGCTTAATGTTCAACGCTCAATGTTCAATATTCAGTTAATCACTCAATTACCCCAATCACTAATTCCCATAAGGTTTCACGCTGGTAAACATCGGCGTATAGGGCAAACTCCATTTCCTGATATCATCCGGATGAGCAGGACTAAAAGTGGGTAAGTCATTTTTCAGATATTTCGCTAATAGGGGTAGCTTTTTCTTTATTCCTTCCACCATACATTTAGCCAATTCATAAGCACCGAAATCACAGAAATGCGTGTTATCCGCCAATGTTTTTTCCTGTCCGGGAAAAGTTCCCGCAGGAAATTGAACAAACAACTCTTTGGACCTTTCAGGACCCAGTGCATCATATAAAGTTTTCGTCATCGCATTTAAATCAATCAAAGCGACCTGATCTTTCTTTGCTTCATACCGCATGGCATCCGGAAATTCTCCAAGTGTGTTATAAATATATCCTGATTTATCAAAATCCCTGCGATTTGTAGATGTAACTAATACAGGAATAGCCTGATGTGCACGTGCGGAATCAATAAACTGTCTGAGGTATTTATTATAAGTAGTATAGGCTTGCTCTCCTGATCCAGGTTTCTGATCATTATGCGCAAATTCAATGAATAGATAATCACCCGGTTTCAGCATGCCGGAGATTTTGGCAAGCCTTCCTCTGGCAATGGATGACCGGAGTGTTGCGCCGGAGGCGGCCTGATCGGAGATCACCACCTT
The DNA here is from genome assembly GCA_004322015.1 of Chitinophagaceae bacterium. Taxonomy (GTDB): domain Bacteria; phylum Bacteroidota; class Bacteroidia; order Chitinophagales; family Chitinophagaceae; genus FW021-bin31. The sequence continues at coordinate 26,593 of SCQT01000047.1, read as the reverse complement.
TCCCGGTCTAAAAAAAGAAGGGATCATTTGCCCCCAGCAGGACCAGGGCTCCAATTGCTGATCGGTGACTGTAGAATTACCTGAGAGGAAAACAGTAATGGCGCTATCCACCTTTTGAATTCTCACGGCATCAATACACGGCATTCCCGGGCCTCCGTTTGGATCAAACTCCAGCGTAAGTTTATTGTCCCAGTCCAACTTATCCAGTTCACGCGGCTTTAACCGCACTGCTTTATTACCGGTGATAACACTATCCCATACGCTTACCATAAAAGAAATTGTTTTGAACTGCCCCGGACGGGTAGATATATCTTTAACCATAAGCCTTCGCGATTCCGATTTAATGGTAGTAGAAGAAGCATTCCAAGCATCACCTAAAGTGACGGTAACCTTATAATTTCCCTGCGGGACTTTTACTGAGAAAAACATCGGTGCATCACTTGTACAGAAATCACTGCGCAGTGCATCCGGCCCACCCCTGTCAACAGCAATTGGCTTTGTTCCATAATCGAAACCATACCCTTGTGTCTCATTATATGTGGTGGTGGCTGTAACCTCCAAATATCCGGGAGCTACTTTACCTGTACCAAAATCAAACTTAAAACCCGTTTGTGCATAGGAAATACCGGCACTTACAATTCCTATTACCAGGGAAGCACTAAAAATAAACCATTTCATATTTTCTATCTTTTGCAGGCGGGTTATTTAAATAACAAACAGCCAAACAACAATCAACAATTAAACCATTAAGCGATTATCTTTTACTTTTATCTTTCACTAAATGATAGGTTTTATAAGCCGGCACTTCACGATAAGGCTTTAATCCAATCATCTCTGCCCCTGCACGCAATACCGGACCTTCTCCCATAGCGAGGTTAGTTTCCTGGGGACGATTATAATATACAACCAATGATGGAGCAATCCCGGTACCCGGGCAAATCCCTGAAACATCTCCCTGATCATCTATTTTGGTTAATAATCCTTTCCAGCCGAAGTAAGCCACCTGTGCAAAATCCGGCTCAAGCCAGCCTCTTTTTACACCTCTTGCAATACTGAAAGTAAACATGGCAGAGCAGCTCGTTTCCAGATAAGAATCCGTTTTATCCAATAGCTGATGCCACAGTCCGGAAGCGCTTTGATAACGTGCAACCCCTTCAGCTTCCTGACGGAATAATTTGATCAGTTGGGCACGCTGCGGATAATTCTCGGGCAGAGCTGATAATAAATCCGCCTGCGCCATCATCACCCACCCGTTGCATCTTCCCCAATAAGCCACTCCGTTATGTCTGCCATCTGTATAGTAGCAATGATAATACAATTGTTTCTCCGGATTCCACAGGTAATGATGAAACATCAATATCTGATGAACGGCATCATCAAAATACTTTTTATTACCCGTAAGCTTTCCCATACGGGCCAGCAAAGACACACTCATATACAGATCATCTGCCCATACCGTCATTTGATGCGGAAAATAACGCGCGATAGTTCCATCCGGCAATCTCGGCTCCGCATATTCAAGCTCATGCGCGGCTTTATCTATATACTTCAGAAACGTGGGATCTTTATGTTGCTGATAAAGATCAATCAGGCTGGCAGCCATGGTTCCGTAATCATCTAACCGGATCATGCGAAAAAACATATACCAGGAATAATGGCTCACTCTGTCCAGCCCGTTTGGTTGTTGAAGAACCATGTTATATTGCCTCCTAAAATAATCCAGATTATCCGGATTAAAAACAAATTGCATGTTCTTCTGCACATAATTTTCATAGGCAGGGTCATGCAAAACGTGAGACAACTCCATCATGGCTATATCCAATACACCATTGGTATAATGCCAGTCGTTATAAGGGCTTTTTACTTTCACTTCTAACGAAAAAGGAACATCCTTCAGATCAGCGTATGTGGCGTCAGTTTTGGTATTCACAAACTGATAAGAAGTTTGTGAAATAATGCGGTCAGCTATTTTCCTTAGGACAGATTCAATCTGCGCACTGTCAGATTGAGCATAAACATGGCCCATAGAAAAAAGCAGGATCAAGCTGCAACCCATCAGTCTTTTAAAAGATACAATCATGATCAGTTTTATTTTAAAATTCAATAATCATTTGGACCTATAATCTCAGTTACGAATTGCTTTGATTCTTCATAAATTTCTTTCATCAAAGGTTCGGGATTCCCTAATCCGATACGTCTCATCCGGTTGATATCTCCAAGCGATAATCCATAACAACTAAAAATCTGATCCGGATTATATTGAAATAAACTATCCCGATAATAAGTTACTTTTTTTAAGTCATTCGCAATATCTTTTATTTCCGAAGTATCCGTTGTCCGCAGGGAATAGAGATATCTGAGATAACGAAAACGCCAGTAGCTAACTTCCAGCAGTTTATTTTCAATGGCGATATATTTAAGCCAGTTGAACCGTGTATGCAATTCATCATATTGTGATGACTTCAGGTAGGGCTTTGCTTCATTCAGGTAAATAAACATGGAATCTATTCTCTGTAACGCACTATTTTTTTCGTTGATCACAAGTTGAATATTCCTTTTATTGGGAATAAGATATCTTTTATATTCCGGAAGATAAAAACGGTTGGTATAGGTCAGCAATACTTCCCGGCGATAAACAGTTCCCGGAAAACCCGAATTGGTATCCCATCCGAAACCCAATGTAGAAAATATTTTATTTACTGCCGGCTCTGACAATTGCAGAGCTTTGATAATATAGGGCGCCGCTTTTTCACCATATAGCGGTATCGCCCATGCATCCCATATCTGCTGCATATTCGCATGTACATTCCATGACAATTCTCTCCATGCAAACAGATTAATGCTGTTAGCAATATCATCGAATAGATTATAATGTACCTGACGCGTACCACCATAGAACACATTGGTGCCTCCATTTGCTCCTATCAGGTTATAGGCTCTTTGAATGGTAGAATCGGTATATTCCACATTGGCGGCAGGCAGATAATATAACCCGGTGGTTTGCCCGGTCATCTGATATTCTATGATCTGAGAATGATCTCCAGCTTTGCCGATCAGCATATTGTCGCGTGCTGCAGGAAAGCAGTCTGACATGTATGCTTTTGTCTGCAACATAATATCCCTTGGCAAGCTATCAATAACTTTTTCCCACAAATCAAATTTGGTCCCGCTGAATCCTCCATATCCCGGAGCATGTACGAATTGATGTTCTAATTGATGCTCATTATTAAATAAAGTCACCCAGTGCGCTCTACCAGACGACCAGGTGCGAACGATCAAAGGCTTGTGATACCTGCTCAAAACTTTATCATATTCTCCCACTATTTTTTCCAATTCATTATCAAATTGATCCATTCCGTTTGCTCCGGACAAACTATCCTGACTATAGATACCATACTGATCCCAGAAAGTAGCCACCATGCCATCCCCATGCAAAGTATGTATATATTCTTCCACAATGGCATCTATGATTTCCCAGGTAATGGGCAAAGAAGGATTTAGTGTAGCCTTTTCCCAGGAATGGGGTGCACGTACTCCTTTGATATGCGGATAAACTTTGTAAATAGCTTCGGCCAATATGGGAGACCACCGAACGATATCATTACCGTAGAGAAAAGGATAAAAACTCACATCCACATCATGACAGGCTTCTGCAAGCTTTCGTGCATTTTGTTCCGCCTGTTGTTCACTTCTTAATAATTTTTCACGTTCAGGAAGAGGTATACTGTCAAATATCCGGGGAAAAGATTTTCGCAAGGTGATAAAATCCGGATGGATATTATCAAAAACAATATTGGCCCCGGTATTAGCGATCAGCTCAGCCATATTATTTTCTGAACCTTTATTAATATCTCTTATTCTAAAATCAGGCTGACGAACATAAACGCCTGATCGCTTACTCTTCCACCAATAAGTATCTCCCGCAGCATACAATAAAGACCGTGGACACTTGCCAAATATTAAAGCCCTATTGCCATCAAATTTGATCAGATATCCGTCAAAAGTAACTTTACGGGGATCCTGCCCGATAAATTTTATTTGCTCCATAGAGGGTTGCCCATAATCCAACGCAATAACACCTGGCCTGGGAATCGAAATTTTATTTTTTTCTAAAATATGCGATAACGGAATGTCTAATTTTTGAGCTAAAATATTAGCTGCAGCTTTTACTGCTGGATGAGCATTTTTATTTAACTCAATATATTGGAAATCCTGTACATGGAGACTTAGCAATCCATTACAAGAAATTAATATGCAAATGAGTTTTTTTACCATAAAATATTTTAAAAGGATTTTTTAACCCGGATTCTCGCCTCGAATACATGAACCTTACATTAGTAGTAACAAAACCTTATTACTTTTTACAACCTTATTATCTTCAATAGAAAAATTAAGGTAATAAGGTTTATATAATGACTGATCATAATTGCTACTAAGGTTAATAAAGCTTTAAACCATCATCCTTGTCTTCAAATAATTGTTGTATGGTCGTCAATGGAACTGAATATTCCGGATTAAAATCTTTTGATTCCATATATTTCGTCAGGCTGTACAGCAACTGCCTTGCCGCCGGACGTTCTTTCAAATGACTTGTTATATCCGCACTGCAAACCATCAGCTTCCCTTTACCGACTTTTGCATCCCATATCAATCCCAGCCTGCGATTCAGGAACCAGGTATCTATAGGTTGTACTATCGGGCTAAAGTCTGGCGGAAAACCCTTCAGCCACATTACCTGCTGCTTGTTCACTATGCTCCACCATTGAAAATTGCTGAAATCCTGTGTTGGAAAACCTGCCTGCCGGCCTGGCAGGTATTTGAATGCAGGATCTTTTGGATTCAGATAAATACCGGTAGTATGCGGCGGCCGCATCCGGAACCAGGATGTATTCCAGAATACCGGCAGAAAATGCATGGAAATATTTTTACCCAGTTGTACTTTCCCTGCACATAATAAAAATACTTTACCGCCTTTACTTAAAACTTCTTTTGCCGTATCATTCAGCTCATGACAGAAATATATTTGAGCGCTGTCTTTACTGCTGATATTTTTATCGGGATAAACCCATATATTCCAATCATTCTCATCAGTGGTACCGGGAAGAGAAACACTAAAAGTTAATTTTTCAGCCTTTGTAAAACGATCTAAAGGAAGATTGACTGTTCCTAAAGGAATATCATTTCCAATAGAAATAGTAACCGCAGGAAGTTTTCCTTGTGCAACTATCTTCCCCGAATTATCTTTAATCCGCCAGACAGGTTGAGCGTCTTTAACAGGTTCTTCACTAAAATTAGCGATCTCAATCTTTGCCGTAAATGATTCGTGATTATTATAAACAAATTTAGGTATCCGTGCAAGCGGAACCACCGGTCCGCAAAAGCGATGAAATTCTTTCGCTGTAATATATCCCTTACTCTGCCAGAAAACATTCAAAACTCCGACTAAAGCCGTACCCTGACCGGTATAATCATTCAGTCCGAGGAGCTCAAACCCCGCCATCCCCGGCGTCCGTAATGCTGCTTCTATGTCACCTTTATAACATAATGCCTGCAACTCTCCCGATGCATGTAAAAACTTATTCGCCTCATCACCCATGTGATGGGAGGTCAAAATATCTCTGAACAATTCAAAATTTCTGGGCTCATGAACTCCGGTATATTCCGGTATCTGGCTGAACTCCGGAAAAGCGCAATACTGCCCCATTTCATGGGCTATATATGGTATATCATGTCCCTCTAAAGCCTTGCGATGATCAAACATGGTACCGGGTTGTTCATCAGCCCAGGGTAGTCCCCGAGGCCCGGAACGGACCATAAACTGTTCTTGCTTTACCCAGGGCCAACTCATACCCACGGATGCCCCGGTATATAGATGACGCGGATCCCTGGCCTCCCAGTAGTACACAAATTTATTCAGATATTCAACCTGATGCCCCCCCCTCGGTTCGTTACCATAAGCCATCATACAAAAGGATGGGTGATTGCCATAAAACTGATCTATGCGATCGGTTTCATCATAAATATATTGATCAATAGGTTTACCGTCACCTAAGGATGACCCATGATTGGCCCAGCTCGGACCTTCCACATGCAGATAAAAACCTTCCCTGTCAGCCGCCTCAAAAGCCGCTTCAGGCGGACAGTAAGAATGGAAGCGCATTTCATTTAGCCCGAATGATTTGCAAATCTTAAATATTCTTAACCATGCATTTATATCCATTGGGGGATAACCCGTATTTGGGAAATCACAATTCTCTACCGTACCTCTTAAAAATATAATTCTTCCATTGATGGTAAAACGTGTTCCCCTTATCCCAAACTCTCGCATCCCAAAATCAGTCTTTCTTATATCTTTCCCTGCCGGAGTATTTAGTGTGGCGGTTAAATGATATAAAGCCGGATGAAACTCATCCCAGGTAAGCGGGTCTTTTCCCATGGGATAGTTTATTTCCAATACTGTATCCTTCACTTTTATAATGAAATCATTAGTTAGTGGTTTTATGCTTTGTTTCAACGGTGAGTTAAAACTTTCAGCAGATAAGCTGACCCTCCCCTGCTCAGCATGATCCAGGTTGCTATGGATATATAATTTTACGTTTACTGATTTGTTTTTCAGGTCAGGAAAAGTTTGTATTTGTTGTATCCATACTTCCGGGGTTGCTATCAGCGCTATTTTTCCTACCGCGCCATTCCAATTACCCTGGGTCTGATCGGTGATACTGTGGGAATCTCTGCCGGGATTGATACTTTTTATTCTGTTATCAATTCGCAGAGTAAGGATGTGTCTCCCCGGAGTAAGGATCTTACTCAGGTCATATACCTGCGGTGTACTCAGGCTGTTACACATTCCTATTTCTTTATTGTCAATCCATAACTTAGATTCCCAATGAACTCTTTCGAGGAAAAGAATAATATGCTTGCTTTTCCAAGCAGCCGGTATCACTATTTCCTTCTGGTACCAGGCAGGATCCACATATCTCTTCTTAGGAGTCAGAAAGAAAGGGAACTTCAGGCTGTCAGGCTGCCGGTACTTTGCCATAGCAGGATTAAAGTACCAGGAGCTGTCGTAAATACTGGCAGTCCATTGAGTATGGATTGTAACCGGATACCCTTTATTATTCTGCACCATAGACCCGGGCAGATGAATGGTTCCCCGTAAAGCATGTTCATAAAATTGTTGTTGTATGCCTCTGTCCGCAGAGTCCATGCTGAAACGCCAGGTACCCGCCAAAGAAATAGTATCATCGTTGCTTTGAGCAAACACTCTCTGAAATAAAAATAATGTTAAAATAGAAATTGCAAAAAACTTTCCCACAAAGCCGCTAAGGGCACCAAGCCTTTTCTTAGTGTGCTTCGTGTCTTTGTGAGATATAATAGAAAAGGCTTTCATTATTCTTTACCTTTTAGTAGTGTAACGCTCATCAATCCTATCACGACATCATTTGCCACGGCTTTCAATTCCAGCGATTGCAGGGTTTTATTTTTGTTCAAAGGCATATCCAACACCGTAGCCGCTCCACCGGGTACTGCCAGATCTGTAAATCCTTTTATGGATGTATAATGGGTGAAATGCCGTGTTATGAAGCCGGTTTGTAAATGGACACGCCATGGAACCGGTACGCTGCAATGGAAAGCATAGTTATCATAACTATAATCCTGCTCAATCGGCCACCAGGTGCCGGGATTTTTGAGCAGTAAGCTATCCTCACTTCCGTCGGTATAATGAATAATCACTTCACCATTGACTATCCCGGATTGCATCGGATCGGTGGATCCCGCCATCAGAAAATAGGCATGAGAAGCGTTACCATACAAAGGAACGGTGACCTCATCAGGATAATTATTCCATTGAGAAGTGAAAAGAATATTTTTTGAATACGGATTAAAAGGTGTTTTGAAGGGTATATGATCGGGGAGATCAAAATATCCCTTATCCCTGGCCAACGAACGCAATCCGCTATCATTGACTTCAGGGTTTACAAAGGGCGCTGTCCAGTTCCCAATACCCTGCACCGGTAATTGTAATGTCGGAACATCCGGTCTTGGAGAAAGATACTTATTCTTAAAGATATGGGTTACTTCATCATTAAAGTAATGCGTTAAGGGCACCATTTCATAATCTGCATCAGTATTTATTGCCGGTAAATCCCAATTGGTAATAATAGTATCTATAGTTAGATGATCGAACGTAACCGATATGTTATTACTTCCCGGGACAAGATATTCAGAAGGAATAAACACTGGAGCAGAAGTCCCCCGTGCGGAAATATTCATTTTTCCTTTGTGATAATAATCTCCGGAGAAGGTCATAATCTGCTCTGATAAATTTTGATTAGTATTATTCAATAATTTAAACCGGATTCCCGCTGAATCCTGATTTGAAAAATCAACTATTTGATAAGCAGGGCGTATTTGGAAATTCACCGGCATCCACCAGGTCATTTCATCTTGTTTCACTTTTATAAACAATGTATGCCATCCCTCACAGCCAATCACTTTACCTGATAGCTGATTATTTTGAAAGTGTATATCAGTTAATGCTTGCTGGGGATCTTTTACAGCCATGATCTTTGCTTTCCCTGAAGCGACCTTAAAAATATTGTCTGTAACGGCAACCGAATCATACATGGGAGACGAAATTTTTTCTTTGCCCCATCGGATGGTTACGTGGTACTGATTCTTATAAGGAAGCTCAATAGTTATTTCAGAGTGACCAATGCTATTGTACTCTGTTTGCCATTTTACGGGAATGCCGTCCTCTTTTATAGATATTATTTTATCATGGTACGCATTGATCCGCAGCTTAAGTTTCATCGGCTTTTCAAAAGCAGGATGGATGATATACAAATCTTTGTTTCCGTTATTCCTATAGCTATAATCAATATCCGGTGTATGGATAGAAGCATGATCCCATTTTTGAGGAAACCCCGGATGTATGGTCAGGATGCCGGTAAGCGCATCCGGATGAATTCCAAAAAGTCCTTCTACTAAAGCACGCGAGCAGATACCGATCGGATCAGCAAAATCATGATATAGTTCACCGCGATAATGATCATAATATGAAAGCTGCTCGAAATTCCCCGGGCTGTTTCCCAGATACATGCTTTTTAATATCAAACTCTTAAAGATCTTAAAAGCCGTTTCATTGCGACCACCTTCCCAATAAGCCAGCGCCGTATGTGCCATCTCCGCCATAGCTACATTATTTACACTCCAGGTATAAGGCATCCAGTCAGTGGTGGAAAGCATATAATAACCCTTTTGTAAAGATGGACATTGAATAGGGATATGAGGAATATGTGTATCCACATAGCGGAGACATTGATAAGCCTGAAACGGATCAGTTATCTCTTCATCAATGGTATGATAAATAGTCCATAATCCTGCATCAGGATGTAATAACTGCAAGCCAAGGCGGTCTTTATATTCGGCATACCACCCCCTTTTTGGCATCCAGAGAATGTGATCCATGGCGTGCTTTATCTTTTCTGCTTCTCTCAGGTAAGGTGCAGGATCATCGCCTAATTTAGAAGCTATTAGCGCTGCCATTTTATTTTCATAATAATTATACGCCGAGCTGTATGACACATCTCCACCGCTGTATTGTAATGCATCGCTTGCCCAGATGCAGGCGTAAGCATCAAACAATCCGTTATTGTCCTGATCAAAATTCCTTTTCTCCCAGGCAAGATGTCTTTTTATTACCGGCCAACATTGTCGCATAAAGGCAGTATCACCAGTCCATAAAAAATAACGCATCATAGCATCTATGTACACTAAGTTCATATCATAATGATTGGGTACCAACTTACCTTCGGGATATCTTGTTATATAGCCGCTATTATAGATTCCTACTCCTATCTTTTCTTTTTGTCTCGATAAATTTTCATCCCGATCAGGAAACGAAATAGTAGTATCCGGTGCTGTCAATTGCATTTTATTATAGGCACTGAATTCTGTCTTTGCACGACCATGCCAGCCCAGATCATCCGCAGCATAAATACCGCGCCATCCCGGCAGCCACATCCGCCAGGCTTGTGCTCCATGCAGATAGGCCGGGGCCTGCCATATAGCATCAGTAGCGATGCCGATAGCGCTGCCCAGAGTATTCATAAAGGGATCGGGAGTTTGAAGTTGTACCCTGGTCGCTAATTGTTTAACATATTGTATTGATCTCCTAAAAACATCCGGCAATTCACTATAATTTAAGTGAACAGAATCTTCACGTTGAATAGCCACATAAACCGGCTGATCATTTTGCAAATCCATATTTGAGATCAAAACTGGTGCTGCGATATTTGCTGATGCCTGTAAAGCATCTTCAGGCGTTTGCAATTTGTTGGCATCCCCAATATGTAAATCAGCGGGAACAGGCAATGTACCGGATAGTGTAATAAAATTCTTTCTGTCTTTAAAAGTCAGATCAAAGTAATCTTTATGAATAATGATCTGATTTCCTTCCGCATGTTGCGGAGTAAGATAATAGAGTGAAGGCGGATCTGCACCCACATCCCCGTTGCGGGACGGATGTATGCCACTGGCGCCTCCGTAAGCACAAATGAGATTTAAAGGTTTATTTTGATTTACTGATCTAATTTTAAGTATCATTCCCTGTCTGTCACTCATAGCAAGCAGTTGTAAATCAATCTCTGATTTCCCAAGAATACGATCTTTTAATTTGTACAACATCATCCCCGGCCGATACCGCGCTTCCACTGTATCAAAATCATTGAACCATTTTGTTCCCTGAATAGTAATTACTCCCAACTTCATATCTCCGCCCGTACCCGGAAGATACAAAGCGAATTCCGGTATATCACCCGCCTGTATTCTAAAGCCGTTATGTACTCCGTACAAAGCCCGGTTATATCGTTTATTTCCGTTTACAATCACATAATCTTTACCCTCGGGATGATACCGTAAAGTTCTTGGTGCAAATTCTTTTTCTCCATTAACAGAATGAATTGATTGGGAAACTGCTTTTTTGTGAATAAACCATAAGGTGATCATCAATATTATAATAACGATTCGTTTTGATTCCCACAAAGGCACAAAGTCCGTCAAACTTTTTCTTAGTGATCTTCGTGCTTTTGTGGGATCCATCAAAAACTATTATGTTGTAAATTCAATAACCAGAATTTTGCTTATACAACCCCGGATAAATATCCATTTCCGTTTGAGGAATGGGATACACCAGATTATTATTACTGATTGTTTTGCTTCGCCCTGTTGCCTGGAACCAGTTATTCATCACTTGCACCGCCTGCCCTGTACGTACCAGATAGAACCAATATTGCCCTTCATCTGCAAACTCGTGACGGTATTCTGCTGTAAGCGCCTGTGCGAAGTCGCCGGTAGTGGCAGGGTAAATGGGCTGCAGTTTTGCTCTTGCACGGATCCTGTTCAGGATACTTACCGCCTGGACGGGTGGACTTCCGGCGCCATCGTTCAATACTTCCGCATACATTAACAATACGTCTGCATAACGCAGTAAGGGAAAATCCTCCGGCCAATCATTATAATTCGTAAGGTTGGTCAACCCGAAATCCACGAATTTTTTAAAGAAAGGCGTGCTGCCGTGCTGGGGCGGATTATCACTGGTAACATAGGAAGTATCAATGGTAGCATTAAAACGAAGATCACTTGTATCAAAAGAACTGATCAAATCAGGCGATACCTGCACACTAAGGTCAAAGAGAAGGGATCTGACGTTAACTAACTTAGTACTGAGATTGGGCGGAATATTCTGAGAAGGAAAAGTACTCCCAATACCAAGTCCGCCTGAAGCATATTCCACTTCAAGCATAAAATGCTTATTATTATTTTTATATCCCCACAAATCGGAATAGTTGGGAGTAAGGGTCAAAACCGGTGTAGATCCTTCACTGGCAATGATTCCCTGAAGCAGCGTCTTGGCGCTGTCCAACTTATCTTTCTGCTCCAACGGATATCCGGCCATCGTCAGATATACATTTGCCAGAATTCCTTTGGCTGCCCAGGAAGTTATTCTTCCCATATCTGAAGCGGCAGTATATTGTGCCGGAAGTGAATCTTTCACTGCATTCATTTCATTGGTAATAAACTTATACACGTCAGCAGGGGAGGATTGCCTGATCTGAATACCTTCTGCCGGTGTAATTACCTTATCTACCAAAGGAACATTTCCCCATAACCTGACCAATTGAAAGTAAGCAAAAGCTCTCAAAAACCTGACTTCTGCTTTATATCGCGTTTTTAATGCCGGATTATCAAAAGGGACATTGTCTATGTGCGCCAGCACCTCGTTGGCTCTGTTAACCATCTGATACAGGCTCTGCCAGGTATCATGCAGCGTTTGATCTTCGGCATTAGCCTGAAAATTATTAAAGTCGTACCAATCTCTTTGTGCACCGTCAGAAGTTACGTAATAATTATTAGACCTGATTTCTGACAGATACCAGTAAATACCAACCGGCCAGTCGCTAAGGCTGGAATATACGCCTGTTACCGCTTGTTGTATATCCAATTGAGTATGATAAAAGTTTCCGGCTGTAATACTCGAAGTAGGTATTTGATCCAAAAAACTTTTTTTGCAGGACGATAAAATGACTATTCCCGCTAATATTATAAAGAACCATATTTTTTTCATAACTAAAAATTTAAAAGGGTTAAAAGCTGAGGTTAATGCCTGCCATCAATGTCCTTGAATCAGGATAAGCCCCATAATCGCCGCCGGATGTATTCAGATCTTCAGGACTGTATCCGCCATAATCATGATTGTAGATATAGAAAAGGTTTTCGCCGCTGAAATAAACACGGGCATTATCAATTCCTTTGATCAGACGGACAGGAATAGTGTAGCCTATAGTCAGGCTCTTAAATCTCGCATAGGTGCCGTCATACAGCCAGCGGGAATCATACAGCGATCCGGTAGTGCCGTCAATACGCGGTGTATACCCGTCTCCCGGCTGGCTGGGTGAACGCCAGCGGTTCCTCCATCTCCCTAATGCATTTGTGGAACTTCCCATACCTGGTCTGTCTATTGCCCTTCCGATCAGATCATACACTTTATTCCCCCCTGCTCCCTGAATTAAAAATGACAGATCAAATCCTTTAAAGGTAAAGCTATTGTAAACTCCCCATGAATATTTCGGATCAGGTTGACCCAGGATAGTCCGGTCATCTGCATTGATCACCCCATCATGATTCACATCTTTGTATTTCACATCACCCACGATATTATGAGTCATGTGGGGACTTTTATCCAGATCTTCCTGGTTCATATATACTCCGACAGCATCATACAGATAAAAAACATCCAAAGGTTGTCCTACTTCTATTATCTGTGTCAGATTACTAAACCCGGTGTGAATGGGTGCATTCCCCTGCCCCAACTGCAACACTCTGTTTTTATTAAATGCAATATTAAAGCTGGATTGCCATTGGAGCTTTCCCTGAAGATTCTGGGTATTCAGATCGAATTCTATTCCCTTGTTATTAACATGTCCTATATTGACCAAACCACTGGAAAAGCCGGTGGACAAAGCTACCGGTACGTTTAAAAGCAAATCACTGGTGAACTTATTATAATAATTCGCTGAAAGCGAAATACGGTTGTTGAAAAATCCCAAATCCACACCATAATTGCTTGATTTTGTTTTTTCCCAATGCAGGTTCGCATTGGATAAAGAGCCCGGAACATAGCCGGCGGATAAGGAGTTACCAAAAGCATAATTGCTTGGATTGATAGAACCGTAAGCCCTGTAGTCCGGAATGCCATTGTTACCATTTTCACCCCAGCTATATCTCCATTTCCACTCGGATATCCAGGGAAGTCCTTTCATGAAATTTTCATCTCCCATATTCCATCCTAAAGAGAAAGAAGGAAAATTCCCCCATTTATTATTGTTTCCGAAAATAGAAGACCCATCCCTGCGGAAGCTCGCACTGGCCAGGTATTTATTCTTATAATTATATTGGACCCTTGCCAGATAGGATAATAATGTCCTTGTCAATTCGCCGGTAGAAGTAGCCGTTGGAGTGGAAGTACTCATATCCAAAGTAGTAAGGTCATCATTGGCAAATATTTTATTGCTTTGGCTGGTGGTCGCTCGTTTTGTATCTTCCACCGTATAACCTGCAATCGCATTAATATTATTGCCATTGAATGAGTTATTATAGGTAAGGAATGATTCAAACAAATAATATTGCGTATTGGATGTACTGTAACTGCCTGAACTGGCGCTTCCTGGTGCCTGCCCCACGCCTAAAGTGGGATGGTATGTTTTATGGTTTTGCTGATCAGTATTCCATGCACCGGAAACTTTCAGGCTTAACCCTTTATAAATATTTGCCTGTAAATACATATTGGATAAAAGATCCTGCCGGTTGAGATTATTTGTGGTCAGTCGCTGGTAAGCCACCGAGCTCATGGTGGAACCTGCATAATAATATCTGCCGTAAGGAGCGATGCCGGTATTGAGTCCTGCATCTTTTTCTGCTATAGGTACCATAGATAAAACATGGTGCGCCTGTGCGTCTTTTCCATCCACATTAGCTCCATCCAACCAGGAGTATGAAGGAGCTAATTCAATCCCCATTTTTAAATAATTAGTCAGTTGAACCTGAAAATTGGCCCGCAGGGAAAAGAGTTTATAATCTGTGTTAACTGCAATACCTCCCTGATCTGTATAATTTCCTGAAATACGATAGGTTAATTTGTCTGTTCCTCCGGATGCCGAAAGCTGATAACTCGAAATAGCTGCAGGCCTGTAAAATGCATCCTGCCAGTTAATAAAGTCCAGACTATCACTTCCATAAGCCCAGCGGGGATCAGGAATATAACTGGAGCTTCTCGTGCCCGGATGTAATCCCAGGTTTTTTTCCCGCACACTGACAGGATCGTCGGCGCTCCACACCTTACCCGATTGCAATCCTCTTTTAACATAAGCGGAATCCTGTAATTGTTCCGCCATATTGATCCATTCCTGTGGAGAAAGCAGATCCAACTTCCTGGCAATAGTTTGAACTCCGTAATAAGCATTGAAATTAAATCTTGTCTTTCCCGTCTTTCCATTTTTAGTGGTGACTAATACTACGCCATTCGCGCCGCGTGAACCGTAAATAGCTGTAGAAGCCGCATCCTTCAACACTTCAATGGAAGCAATATCAGAAGGATTCAGATTACTCAAGTCAGGGACCGGTACACCATCTACTACATATAAAGGACTATTGCTGGCTGAAATGGAAGAATTACCGCGCACAGTTATCTGCAACGGTTCTCCAGGTTGGCCTGTGGTAGCACGTACCTGTACACCAGCCATTTGTCCCTGCATAGCCTGCTCTACTCTGGTAATCGGGCGATCTTTGAACTGATTGGAATTTAACTGAGCCACTGAACCAGTCACATCCTTCTTCTCCTGTGAACCATATCCGATAACCACTACTTCATTCAATGTTTTATTGTTAGTAGATAAGAACACATTCTGCAACAGGGCGGCATCATTCAGGGGAACCGTTTTAATATTGTATCCTAAGTAGGAGAATTTCAAGACACCTGATGATCTTGCGGGTGTCAATTTAAATTTTCCATTAGCATCAGTAGTGGTACCTCGCGCAGTACCCACTTCCATTACGGTAACCCCTGTAAGCGGCTGACCGGATGCAGAATCTTTAACAACTCCGGTCAATAGTTGCAGTTGCTGTGCACTCACCTGCAGTGTCAACATTATAAGGCCGGCTGACAGCAAGCCGGCTAACAGCTTTTTAATAAAATAATTGTAAGGAAACGGCATATTAGAAGATTTTAATAGTGAATTAATCCAATACCGAAAGTATAACGGCCTTTGTGGTCAACCATCCTGTACTGTGCTGTTATTTTGACACTTTTTACGCAATCGTTACCGGCAACGTTCCCGAAAGATAAAAAGACATGAAAATATTCCACATCCAAGCGTCCTTCCAATTTTATTACTTTTGCGCCTGCAATGATATTATTTTGAATCTTAACACTTTAAGATAATTATGAAAATATTTCGCACGATTGGCATTGCTGCCATCATTTTATTATTTATAAGCGCCTTCCTTCCCTGGGTTTATATCAATTTTGGTAAATTACATGATGCCTACCTGACAGGGATGAACACAGGCATTACCAACTACGGCAAACCGGCTATCTTAGCATTATTTTTCAGCCTGTTATTTTTAATTACTGTGTTCATCCCCAAGGTCTGGGCCAAACGCACAGGCATTTTTTTTGCCGTGATTGTACTTGCATGGGGCATCCGCAATTATTTCCTCTTTACCTGTGAAATGGGTTATTGTCCCCACCGGCAAATCGGGCTTTATCTGACGTTGCTGGCTTCCCTGGCTATTATGGTATCTGCACTGATGCCCTATGTCCCTGAAGAAGAAAATAGATAAATAGGACAAGATGAGCAGCTCATTAAAACTTAGCATCATTCTTCAGCATCTCTGCTAACGAAATAAGCTCTTCACAGCGATAGAGCTCTTTTTTATTTCCATAACATTTGGAAAGCTCTGTTAACAAAAGACGAATAATGTTTCTATTGCTTAAAGGTTTTGAATAAGCTTCTCTGAATGGTATGTTTATTTTCTTTAAATACACCTCAATATCTTTTACAGTATAGATCTGCCCCTGCAAAGGATCAATATAGAATTGAATATCCTGTGTCTGAAAAGCCTCCGGCATCGCATATTCTACCGGGTGATTAAAATATGCCAGGATATATTGCTTGGGAATGTTCACAGCATAAATGGGGATATCTAATTGCGCGCAAAGCATCTGATAAAGCATCCCTATGGAAATAGCATTCCCTTTACGCGATTCAATGACATGATTAATATAAAACTGATTGGCCCGGCTGTACGACACTTCAGCACCTTTCATATTAAAATAGCTATAGATCATGCTGTTCAGTACATTGACCTGCTCAAGCGGCGTCAGATAGTTATTCAGCTCCAGCCATATATTACGTTTTATCTTGTCTAATTCGTAGATCAGATTATCCATACGCAATCCCGGATATCTGTACCTGGCCACTAATAAAGAGCCTTCAAACAAATCGGGATCCTCTTCATCACCCCATTGCCTGAATTCCTTTTGAAGATCCTGATAATGAACCCGGTGAATCAGCAGTTCGATCCTTTCCTGGATCTTTTCATCCGGAGTTTCTTCCCAAAGATTTTCCAGGTTGGGAATTATTTTAGGACCATAATGCAGTATTTTGTTGGCAACTGTATCGAACACTTCCTGATCAGGATCATCAATGAGTTGCAAAAGCGCTGATATTTCTTTGTTTACAGCCATTACCCGATAAGTCTAAAGCTTAAATAACAAATATTCAGGGCACTCTCGATAGCACGCCGGGGAGAAGTAAAAACAAGGATATGGCTGCAAATATATTAATTACTTTTTTTTGCCGCACTTTTTTTTGCAGTCACCCTCTTTGTCCTTGAAGTTTTCTTGTCAAAAGCACCCGGTAATTCCACCCCAATCATTTTCTTCACCTCCTCCAGAGAAATACTTTCCAATTCTTCCGTCGCATATTTTTCCCCGTTCTCCTTCTTCTGCAGTTTCAGCATTTTTTTCCCGAAACGGATAAAAGGCCCCCATCTGCCATTCTCTATGGCAATTTTTTCTTCAGGCCATTGCTGAATATAGCGGTTGGCTTCCTTTTCTAATTTTTTAGTTATTAATTCTTCTATATCGCTTTGGGAGAGGTTATCAAAATTATAAGCCCTGGGCACGTTGATGAATAAATTATCATATTTTATAAAAGGTCCGAATCTGCCTTTCCCTTTTGTGACCGGTTTCCCTTTATATTCTCCGATAGGTGCGTCAGCCTGCTGTTTCTGATTGATAAGTTCAATGGCCCTGTCTGCATCCACTGTCAGCGGATCTTCTCCTTTCGGAATGGATACGTATTGTTCATTCCACTTTACATAAGGTCCGAAACGGCCGGCGCCAATGATGATCTCCTTACCTTGATAATTACCGGGGCTGAACGGAAGTTTAAACAGATCCAGCGCTTCTTCAAGGGTAATCGTTTCAATACTTTGCGAAGGTTTTAGAGTGGCAAAGCGCGGTTTTTCTTCATCGCCGGCATTGCCAATCTGGATCATAGGCCCGAAACGCCCTAAACGGGCAAATACCGGCTTGCCGCTTTCAGGATCGGTTCCTAATTCCCGCTCTCCCTTCACACGTTCTGCATTGGCCATGGTATTTTCCACGGTTTGGTGAAATGGCTTATAAAAAGTACCTACCATGTTATTCCACACTTTTTTACCGGCCGCTATTTCATCAAATTCATTTTCAATATTGGCGGTAAATCCATAATCCATTACCTCTGTAAAATGTTCATTCAGAAAATCCGTTACCACCATTCCCAGATCGGAAGGGAATAACTTGTTTTTTTCTGCTCCCGTATTTTCTTCCGCATTTTTTTCAGTGATCTCATTATCCTTCAATGTAAGGATACGGTAAATACGTAATATACCTTCCTTATCCTTCTTTTCAATATATCCCCGCTGCTGAATAGTGCTGATGGTAGGTGCATACGTGGAAGGTCTGCCGATGCCTAATTCTTCCAATTTTTTCACCAGAGACGCCTCCGTATAACGCGGCGCCGGCCGGGTAAATCGTTCGGTGGCTGTCAGTTGAATTAATGGTAATAGCTGGCCCACCGTTAATGGCGGAAGCATACCCGCATTTTCATCCTCGTCCTCCTCATCCTTTCCTTCAATATACACTTTTAAAAATCCATCAAATTTCAATACTTCTCCTGTAGCGGTCAACTGCTCATCCACTGTGGAAATACCGATTTTAGCGGTCGTCTTTTCAGTTTGTGCATCCGCCATTTGCGAAGCGATAGTCCGTTTCCAGATCAGATCATACAGTTTTTGTCCGTCACCGTGATCCACTCGCGTAACGCTTAAATCAGTAGGACGAATGGCCTCATGCGCTTCCTGTGCCGACTGGCTTTTCGTCTGGTATTGTCTGCGATGATGATATTTACTCCCATATTGATTTGTGATCACTTCTTTGGCATTGGCAAGAGCTACTTCCGAGAGATTAACGGAATCCGTACGCATATAAGAAATGTAACCGTTCTCATACAACTGCTGCGCTACTTTCATAGTGCGCGAAACGGAATAGCCCAATTTGCGGCTGGCTTCCTGCTGCAGGGTAGAAGTAGTAAACGGAGCAGAAGGTGATCTTTTTCCCGGCTTCACCAGGATATCTTCTACTTTAAAAATGGCGTTCAGGCACTTTTCCAGAAATTCTTTTGCCGATTTTTCATTCGGGAAACGCGAGCCTTCCGCTTTAAAGGTCACTTTCTTTTGGTTAATATCATTGGCTTCAAAAATGCCTTCTGCTTTGAACTGGCTGACTGCTTTAAACTGGTTGATTTCCCTTTCCCTTTCCACGATCAACCTGACCGCCACGGATTGCACCCTTCCTGCAGAAAGGCTTTTCTGCCCGCTTAATTTCCTCCATAATACCGGTGAAATTTCAAAGCCTACCAGCCTGTCCAGCACCCTGCGTGCCTGCTGCGCATTCACCAGGTTCATATCCACTAATCTCGGATTCTCTACCGCCCTCTGGATAGCAGGTTTGGTGATCTCGTGAAAAACGATCCGCTTGGTCTGTTCAGGTCTCAATCCAAGCACTTCGCATAAATGCCAACTGATAGCTTCTCCTTCACGGTCTTCATCCGTCGCCAGCCACACTTCATCCGCCTGTTTGGCACGGGTCTTCAGTTCGTTCACCACTTTCCTTTTATCTGGAGAAACGCTGTAATGCGGCCTGAAATCATGATCAATATCAATACCCATCCCTTCCTTATCCAGGTCCCGGATATGCCCGAAGCTGGATTTCACTTCGAAGTCTTTTCCCAGAAATTTGCTGATGGTTTTAGCTTTTGCCGGCGACTCCACAATGACTAAGTTCTTTGCCATAATATTTATTATTCATTCATAATCAGCATCTTAAGCTGTTTACGACTATTCAGGTACCCGTTTTCGGAGTTGCAAGTATATAATATACCGCCAAAATAAAAAAACCGTTGGCAAAAACGGGTGTACATTAGCGAAAGTTTTTTTACCTCATTGATATGGATATTGTTATCATTGGTTCGGGAAATGTAGCGCATTATTTCAGTCATATTTTACGTTTGAACGGGCATCAGATCCGGCAGGTGCTGAGCAGAAAGGAGCAGCATGCACGCGAACTGGCGGAGAGCCTGAATACAAACTGGGCTACGGATCCTTTAGATATGGACATGAATGCCGACATTTATTTATTAGCGGTCAGCGATGCTGCCATTGCCGGCTTAAATAAAGAATTGCACCTCGGGAAAAGAATGGTTGCCCACACTGCCGGCGCAGTTCCTCTAAATGCCATCACCGATATCTCCATCAACACCGGCGTTATTTATCCCTTGCAGACTTTCAGGAAAGGAATTCATTTTGATCATCCGATACCTTTACTGCTGGAAGGCGGGAATGCTATGGTACTAAAAAGGCTGCATTCCCTGGCCGATGCCATTTCGGATAAAGTAATAGAAATGGACTCCGTGAGCAGGCTAAAAATGCACCTGGCAGCGGTGTTCTGCAATAACTTTTCCAATCATCTTATCGCATTGTGTAAAAAATATTGCGAGGATGAATCGTTGGATTTTTCTTTGCTGCATCCTTTAATGCAGGAAACTTTCTACCGTTTGGAAAGTCTGGATCCGGATAAATTGCAGACAGGTCCCGCCGTCAGGGGAGATCAGGAAACCATGCTGAAGCATTTATATCTTTTACGGTCTCATCCTGAAATGAGAAAAGTATATCAGCTTTTCAGCGAAAGCATTGAAAAATATTATTCATGAATATTCTCGAACTATTTAAGCCCGTACAAACCTTTATATTCGATGTGGACGGTGTTTTGACAGACGGAACATTGCAGCTTTTGGAAAATGGGGAATTATCCCGCAAGATGCATATTAAAGACGGATATGCTTTGCAATTAGCCGTGAAAAAAGGTTATAATATAGCTGTCATTTCAGGGGGAAATTCATCCCAGGTAAAAAAACGTTTACAGGGATTGGGCGTCAAGGATATTTTTTCAGGTGTTTCCGATAAAAAAGAAATATTGGAAGAATATCTTTCCGAAAATGAATTATCTTCTTCTCACGTTTTATATATGGGCGATGACATTCCGGATTATGAAGCCATGCAGTCTGCGGCATTGCGAACCTGTCCTGCCGATGCCTGTCCGGAGATAAAAGCTATTTGTCAATATATTTCTCCTGTAAAAGGCGGTGAAGGATGCGTAAGAGATGTAATAGAGAAGGTGATGAAGTTGAAGGGAGATTGGATGGGGTAAAAAATTTTTTGTTTTAGAATTTTATATCCCGGAGGTTTTCTCCAATATTAAGGAGTCTAAGCATTTGGAATAAGTCTTCTATAACAGTTTTTTTGCAATAAAATAAAGCTTTAAAGGAATGAAAGTGTGCATACTTTTCTGTTTTCTCTTTCTGCAAGAAAGCTGCCAGGCTCAACATACCGCGGATAGTTTAAGTAATAAAACATATCAAGGGGAAATAAAAAAGTAAAACAAAACATTCGCTTCCAAATATTTCTTAAATGCATATAAAATCTTTATTTTTGTTAGAGTTAAATACATCATGATATGAATAGCGTATTGGAAAAGGAAATGACTATGTACTTCCGTCAGTTAAATGAAACGGAAAAGCGTTCTGTTGTGCAAATGTTGAAATCTTTTCTTTCTGAACGTTCTGCAAAGAACAATCGTATAAGCATTGAACAATACAATAAAGAAATAGATGAAGCTATGGAAGAAGTGAAAAAAAGAGAAGTGTACACACACGAGGAGGTAGCCAAAATGTCAAAAGGCTGGTGATGGTCAAAAGAAAAATAACGTGGACAAAAAGGGCCACTCATCAATTCAACATTGCCATTCAATACATACGTGAGGATTCAGAACAGAATGCAGAAAAGATGAAAGAAAAAATCCTTTATAAGATTAATGAACTTGCCAATAATAAAATAACTCACCGAAAAGACCATTACAAAAAAGACAACAATGGAAGATACTTATATTTTGAGGTATTAAAGCATCGAATAGTTTATTATAACGGAGAGGACGAAGTGTTTATTATACGCATTCGTCATACCAAAATGGAGCCAAAAAAATATTGAAATAAACTTTTTAAGTAAGAATTGTTCAATGCACAATCAATCAAAGAAAATATTTTCCGCATCCAATATCATTTATGGATCTCTTATCGTGTTGTTATTGTTTGTTACTTTCAACGGTAATGCCAAAGCCCTTCTTATACAGGGACTGATGAAAGAAGGGTTCTTCAGGCCGCATATCTCTATGGCCGGTAACCGGGAAAATAAAAGTTACGATCCTAAGTCAGCCGGCTTCAAGGATATGACTTTTGAAGACGGACAAGGTCATACTTGCAACCTTTCTTCTTTAAAAGGGAAAGTAGTGTTCATTAATTTCTGGGCCACCTGGTGCCCGCCATGCAGGGCGGAATTACCTTCGATCAGCAAATTATACCGGAAATTTAAAGACAATGACCAGATCATATTCCTGATGGTGGACGTGGACGGGAAATATAAATCTTCCGCTAAATTCTTTGAAAGACATCATTATGATATGCCTGTTTATACAGTGGAAGGCGATATACCCTCTGTATATCTGGGTCAGGCCATTCCCACCACTGTTATTTTAAATAAGGAAGGCAGGATGGTCCTAAGGCATGCCGGGGCCGCCAACTATGATACCCATCAGGTGGAAAAGGGGCTGACGCAGCTCATCAATGACTGATCAAAGAAAACAGGTTTTCACTTCCAAAGGCTTCTTCCTCCCCTTTTGGGAGGGTGGAAGTATGGATGAAGCATGGCAAATGCCTTTATTCGGCATACCTTTGCAAAACTGCAGGCTGCGCTATCGTCTCTATTGCCATAGGGAAGGAAAGTCCGGACAGCACAGGGCGGCGCACCACCTAACGGGTGGGTGTCTCTACACAGGTAGAGACAACAGACAGTGCCACAGAAAATAACTGCCCGCTACCTGGCTATAGTTTTGGAGACTCGTCTCCGCTACAGCTACGGCGAGCGATGTTGAAAATGTAAGGTAAGAGCTTACGGTTTCTGACGGTAACGGCAGAAACGGGTAAACCTTGCGCGCTGAAATGCCAAATAAATGCTGCTTTTTTGTATTTGCCGGAAGGCATTTATAAAAAGATAAACGGCCCGTTTATAATACTGTAAAAACAGGATAGCGGCATGGGTAGGCAGATACAGGTGGCATGCGAATGTCACCGCAGATAAATGATAGCTAAGCCCAACGTAGTGGAAGGTGGGGTGACCCTCCTTCTCCGCCTGCGGCGGATACGGCGGGTGAGACAGAATCCGGCTTACAGGCCTGCAGTTTTTTTATTGAAGCTGATGCTCTAATTCCACATCACGGGCCAACCCCCTGTCATCTTTTTTAATATCTCTTTCACCTTTTAAGGTAGCTGCTAATTTCAGTGCATTATAGGCATTGATGATACCGCCGCTGATACACAGGCTGCTGAAGGGCACCATCACATCGCTGCTGCTTCCGGGCTGAATCACTTTTACAGTATCCAGTTTGGTAACAGAATGATCCAACACCCAACGCAATTGCTTGGCAGTCAGGGTAGGATAATATTCCAGCACCAAAGCTGCTATGCCGCTGACAACAGGCGTTGCCATACTGGTGCCGCTCATTGTCCCGTATGCATTGTCCGGCAAAGTAGAATAAATATTCACTCCCGGGGCGAAAAGATCCACATGTTTTTTTCCGTAATTGGAAAAAGTGGCAGCCAGGTGTCCATCTGCATCCGTAGCGCTGCTGGCGCCTACCGTGATAAAATTATCGGCCCGCTTACCATCCAGGAAGAAAGGATTGGGATAGGTGGGAATAGAATCGTCATTCGAGCCGTCATTACCGGCTGCATGCACCAATAATACATCATGCTCTTCCGCATATTTCACGGCATCATCCACCCATTTTTTCTGAGGAGAATAATTTTTACCAAAGCTCATATTGATAATATTAGCGCCATTATCCACTGCATAACGGATACCCAGAGCCACATCCTTATCCCGTTCATCACCGTCGGGAACTACTTTCACCGGCATGATCAGCACATGGTTAGTGATACCGTCTATACCAATGCCATTATTTCTGATAGCCGCAATAATTCCGGCCACATGTGTGGCGTGACGGGCAAAATGTCCGGTCACATCATTATTGCCATAATGGGTATCTTTAATGTCATTCCAGTCATCACCTACTATTTCTTTGCGTAAGGCATTCGGATCTTTATCCAATCCGTCCAGGTTCTGCCTGATTCCATCCAAATATTCTTTTCCCTGCGAAAGAAAATCTTCGAATGAATTACGGGAATCACTCTCTCCCAACACCCGGACAGCAATTTGCTTCGCCATTTCGAGCGTATCATTATTATCGGTATTAAAATTCTGAATATCAGATAAATAAAGCGTATCCTTCCGGATACGAGATCTTAGCATTTGGTCTAATATATCAAACCGTGCCAGGCCCATGGAAACTGTTGCCAGATCCTGCTTATTTTTGATGGAATCCTGCGTTCTGGCTTTTTTTATTTTTAACCAGTAACGGTATTCGGGGCGATCCTTCTTTTTCACATTATTTGAATCGGTGACACTGCCATATTCAGGTCGTAAACGCCAATATTCCCGGTCCAGCTCACTACTCGCTTTTACCATGCTTTTCCCATCCTTTCCGCCGAGGAAATTCCAGCCGTGCACATCATCTACGTATCCATTGTGGTCATCATCCATATCATTGCCCGGAATTTCTCCCGGGTTAGTCCAGATATGTCCTTTGAGGTCCACCTGTGCCGTATCTACGCCGGAATCTATTACCGCCACGATGACACGATGGGGTTCTTTCCCCTTCAGTAATTCCTGGTACGCCCGGTTTACGCTGGTTCCATAGACACTGTCCTTTTGCGGGTCCAGCAGTTGCCAGTTATCAGGCAGGGTGTCTCCCGATTGTGCAAACACCGCCTGTGTACCAAGGAACAGCAAAAAGACGCTTACCAGCAAGCCTGCAAAGAATAGCTTATTTCTCTTTCTCATGGAGATTAGATTTTGGCGCAAATTAACCTTTCTGCCATTATTAATGCCTCACGGGTGGTTAAATTTATCAGAAAGTTGAAGAATGGAGAAAGAAAGGGGGTGAAAGGTCTCAACTTTTTAATGATCTAAGGGTTATATTCCGTAGTATGCCTGAAAGGATGAAAAAAGAGGGCAATGCTCCGGTCATTTATACCATTGGCCACTCCACCAGATCCCTGGAAGATTTTGTGCATATTTTAAAGTCTTATCATATCGCATTACTTGCCGACATACGCACTATGCCGGGATCGAACAGGGTGCCCCAGTTCAACAAAGAAAATATGGAACCTGCTTTAGAAAAAGACGGAATCCGTTATATCCATTTGAAAGAGTTGGGAGGCCTCCGTCATACTACCAGAGATTCGGTCAATACCGGATGGAGAAACAAATCCTTCCGCGGGTTTGCCGATTATATGCAAACGCCCGAGTTTGAAAAGGGATTAGAGGAACTTATCAGGCTTGCCGGGAAGCAAAGGACAGCTATTATGTGCGCAGAAGCCGTACCCTGGCGGTGCCATCGCTCTTTAGTAGGAGATGCTCTTATGATAAGAGGTTTTGAAGTGCATAATATTTTTTCAGAGAAAAAGGAGGATATACACAAGATCACTCCATTTGCCAAAGTGAGCGGACTGAAGATCACTTATCCGGAAGAAAATGCCGGCTTTTAACAGTTGAATATTGAATATTGAACATTTCGCATATAATCGTTAACTTTATCTTTTATTTATAAATATCAAAAACAGAAATCATGAAACGTACAGCCACTGCCGTATGGAACGGCTCAACGAAGGAAGGGAAAGGGCATCTCACTACTCAAAGTAAAACTTTAAAACATACCGCTTATTCTTTCCACTCCCGTTTCGAAGAAGGGAAAGGAACCAATCCCGAAGAATTGATAGCCGCCGCCCATGCCGGATGCTTTGCCATGGCCCTCAGCTTGTTTTTAGGAAAAGCCGGATTTACTCCCGATTCATTGGAAGCTACTTCCACCGTCAATATTGATGCGGAAAAACTGGAGATCACGGAGTCGCATATTGTACTAAAAGCTAAAATCCCCCACATTTCCAAAGAAAAATTTGACGAATGTGCCGAACAGGCCCGCGCCGGTTGCCCGGTAAGCAAAGCGCTGAATACGAAGATAACGCTGGAAGCAACGCTGGTATAAAAATATAAGATATTTTATCCATATTTATGAATACGTAAATTTTCTTTTAGTAAGTGCAGAAAAAGCATTTATCAAACTATGAAATGCAAGTAGTGTCTTAACCCCTTATAAACTGGACTATTTTTTCAAAGAGGTTTGCTACTGAGGGCTCACTTGAGATGCAATAGTTACCTGATTGAGTTTTTGAAGGCATGGTCAACAAAGATGATTGGG
>SCQT01000046.1 GCA_004322015.1 Chitinophagaceae bacterium | reverse complement strand
CCGATCCTGCTTTTATAAATACTTTTAAACCAGTCTTTTTTGCAGCCAATGGTTAAGCATTATAGCACCATAAATATTTCGTAAATGATTTGTTTGTGGCCAAACAATCTGCCGATTCCGATAAAAATGTTTTGTTCAAGCCATGAGTACTTACCTTCTGCTGTCTGGAATCTTGGTGAAATTCTCATGTATTGGTCCTCGAAGTTTGATCCTTTCCCTTCCTCCCAAGCTTTAAAAAAAATATCCGAAGGCTTAATGATAGCGTTATCATAACTGAATAGAATGGGTTCATGATCAATTGTTACGAATTGTATCCGGTTATCCGCTCTTCGTATGCCGTCTTTGCCGAGGCGCATCCAGTCAGTGCCTGCCATCGTTGAACGTGCATGAATATTTTCGCCTGTTAAACTGGCTTCTGCAACCTGCCAGCAAAGTCGTTCTCCTAATGCAGAGCCCTTCGTGGATTGCATAGGACCTTCAATTCTTTCCCAGTAAGTCATGACGTATTTTGAATCGGGTTTCATACTCTTAAAATTAAACGGCTTTTTTAGTCGTGATCAGGTGTCAGTTAAGTTTATAAATAAATTCTTCAATCTCTGTTTGTCGGGCATTTGCAAA
This sequence comes from Chitinophagaceae bacterium, assembly GCA_004322015.1. GTDB lineage: Bacteria > Bacteroidota > Bacteroidia > Chitinophagales > Chitinophagaceae > FW021-bin31. The sequence continues at coordinate 1,337 of SCQT01000046.1, read as the reverse complement.
ACCTTTGTCGGTGCCGGTTTTTACAAACCCACATTTTTCCAACACTTTTTGGGAGCCGGTATTGTCGAATGCGACCCGCCCCAAAATCGGTCTGGTGGTTTCAATTGCGAGAAACTCTTGTAATGCTTTTGTCGCCACTCCCTGCCCCCAAAAGTTCCTGTCTATCCAATAAGTAATTTCTGCATCGCCTTCCCTTACAAACTTCGCAATACTTCCTATGATGATATTGTCAACCATAATTGTATGATTATTTACCGTGGGGTCGTTCAATAACTTTATGTATTTGTTTAAGTAGGTTGATTTGTCCGCCGCATCTTTTGGCATAAAGGCAGCCAGGTAACCGGCCTCTTTATCAAGTTGGAATTGAAACAGATAGTCCAGGTCTGAAACTTCTGTTCGTCTGAGTTTTATGTCTGGTTTGTCGTTCATCATTTTCTTTTTTCTGTTGAAATTGCTTAAAACCGTTTGTGACAGACCCGTCTAACTAAGTCTTTAATGAAATTTCTTCCCTTTCTTCAGCATCTTCAAGATATTTTTCATTCGCCTTTCCCTTGTCTCAGGCTTCCCGGCAGTTTGTAAGCGCCAGTTTATCGAATATCTGTTGGCCTGGTTGAGCGTTTCATAAAAGGCTTCTGCCTTTTTGTTTTTAGCCAATTCTTTTAAAAAATCCTCCGGCGCCGTCATACCGGAAGGTGAATCATAGGCCTTTTCCCATCTGCCGTCTGCCTTGGCTTTTTCAACTTCTTTGATACCTCTCTGTTTCATCCGGCGGGCATCGGTAAGTTTTTCTACTATACCGATATTGCGTTTTGACCATAAACTATTGGTCCGTCGGGGGGTAAATTTTTGAAGGTATGATTGTTCATCATATTTCTTCTTTTGCCCGTCAATCCAGCCGTAACAAATTGCTTCCTCTAAGGCCTGCTGATAAGTAACCGTCATTATCTCGGATTCCTTCCTGAAAATTTGCAGCCAGACCCCTTCCTGCCTGTGCTGATTTTCTTCCAGCCATTCCTGCCAATTTTCTTTATTCTTAAAGGATTGTATGGAGGCTTCTGTCATTTAAATTCTTTTTATTACTCCTTCCGCAAAACTATATATTTTCCGGCCAACCATCTTCTTACTGGCTCATCATAAAATTTCAGCGCAGCGTATGCCAGTAAAATAGCAAATACGAGAAGTCCCAGACCTGCAAAAATGCCCCGGTTGATCGGGACTTTATTTTCGACGACCCACGCCGAAAATATATAAATAAACGGATAATGCGTGATGTAAAGCGGGTATGAAATATCACCTAAAAATATGCAAAGCTTTGTGGTAAATAAACCCCTGATTTC
>SCQT01000045.1 GCA_004322015.1 Chitinophagaceae bacterium | reverse complement strand
TATCCGTTACGGGGATGTATTTAACTTAAAACCATTGGTAACCACTGAATTTAATATAGAAGGCTATCCTTCCGATAAATTTATGGAACTGGTTTTAAAGGTAAAACCTGATCAATGCACCTTGGTGCCCGACCCTCCTGATGCAGTCACTTCCAATACAGGCTGGGATACTGTCAAATACCAGGATTTTTTAAAGAAAATTATCAGCCAATTAAAAAATGCCGGTATCCGTGTTTCCATTTTCCTCAATGCGGATCCCTTTCTGGTAGATGCTGCCAAAAGTTGCGGTGCGGACAGGATAGAGCTTTACACGGGGCCGTATGCACATGATTTTAAAAAAATAAAAAATGATCAGGATTTTTATAAAAAGAATTTTGAGAGTACTTATTTAAAGACCGCACGCACCGCCACCAAAGCCGGCTTAGGCATCAACGCCGGTCATGATCTGAATTTAGAGAATCTTCATTTTCTCAAAGTCCATATTCCCGAATTAAAAGAGACTTCCATCGGCCATGCCCTTATTTGTGATGCATTGTATTATGGATTGGAAAATACGATCCAAATGTATAAAAAGGAGCTGAAAGTGAGTGGTGGCAGGTCGTGAATGGGTCCGGCAGGAATGAAACGGTCATGTCATTTTTGAGCAGGAAAAAGTTTTGCGGCTTTGCAGTGAACAGGTACAGTATTAAACACAATCCACATCCGGAATAATCACCACGCTTCTGAAATCAGAACGGGATAGGATAAGATTAATTTTGTCCCGGATTATTTTTTTGAAATTATTCAGCTTCCTGTGATTGCGCGGTATTTTAACAAGTATATCCATTAAATAATAATTTCGCACCCTGCCGACGGGAGGTACGGAGGGCCCTAATATGGTGTCTCCAAAAACCGGACGCAATTCATTGCCCAACAATTTCGCCGCCTGTGTGGCAATTTCTATTTTTCTGTGCTTGATGATCAATTTGATCAGCCTGCTGTAGGGCGGATAAAAAAACCGTTCCCGTTCCGCAAGCTCTGCCGCATAAAATCCGGTGTAATCATGTTGAATAACATAATTTAAAACGGGATGATTCACATTCACTGCCTGTATCATCACCACCCCTCTTTCATCCCGTCTTCCCGCTCTTCCGCTCACTTGCTCCATCAACTGATAAGCTCTTTCATGCACACGAAAATCAGGATAGCTCAATAATGTATCGGCGCTCAGGATCCCCACTAACTTTACATGATCAAAATCCAGACCTTTCACCACCATTTGTGTGCCGACAAGGATATCAATTCTTTTTTCTTCAAACAACCTGATCAGTTTATAATGTGCATCTTTATTTCTGACTGAGTCCAGATCCATCCGGGCCACGCGTGCTTTGGGAAACAGCGTAGTCAGGTCGTCTTCAATTCTTTCGGTGCCAAAACTTCTGTTGATCAACTGATTACTGCCGCAGGCAGGACATTCTGCAGGAACGCTGTATTGCTGTCCGCAATAATGACAATGTAATTTATGGTGATATTTATGATAGGTAAGGGACACGTCACAATTTTTGCAATGCGGTATCCAGCCGCAGACAGCACAAACTATCATAGGCGCATAGCCCCGGCGGTTTTGAAAAAGGATTGTTTGCCTGCCTGCATCAAGAGATCGCTGAATGCTTTCCCGCAATGGGGGAGACAGGTAAGAGGGGGCGGGTTGTTTTCTATGCGGAACGGATTTCATATTTACAATTTCAATTTCAGGCATCTCCATCCCGCCAAATCTTTCTGAAAGTTGTACCAATCCGTACTTGCCCGCTTTTGCATTATAATATGATTCTAAAGAAGGAGTGGCAGAACCAAGTAAAACGTTGGCTCCAAATAGTTGGGCGTAATATATCGCCGCATCGCGCGCATGATAACGCGGGGCAGGATCCTGCTGTTTGTAGGAAGCGTCGTGCTCTTCATCTAAAATGATCAGCCCTAAATTTTTAAAAGGTAGTAATAAGGCAGATCTTGCTCCCAACACCACTTTATATTCGCCGCTTTTCACCTTGTTCCAGATCTCCACCCTTTCATTATTATTAAATCTGGAATGATAGATCCCTATCTGATCCCCGAAATACTCCTGCAGCCTGCGAATGATTTGAGCAGTCAGCGCTATCTCCGGAAGTAAGTATAAGGATTGTTTCCCCTGTGACAAATGTTCTTCTATCAATTTGATGTACAGCAACGTTTTGCCGCTGGAAGTTACCCCGTGCAATAAAACGGTTTGTTTTTCCTTAAAAAGAGCATGGATCTGATCGGCGGCTTTCTGTTGTTCTTCGCTGAATTTGAAGGTTTTATAACTCTCGTTCATTCCCGCGTTACCATTCTTTAAAGAAGGCACACGATCAACAATCTGCTTTTGAATGACTAAAATACTTCTGTCTGCAAGCGCTTTGACAACGCCCGCAGACACCCCTGCTTTTTTCTGTAATGCTGTTTGCATCACTATTCCTTCCGTTCTTTTCAGATGGATAAAAGCCAGTAATGCCTCCAATTGTTTTGGAGCATGTTTCACTTCCTCAAATACGGAAGCTAAAGTGGCTTCATCCTCACAACGGGGATGCAATGTGATTATGTTTTCTTTTTTAGGACGATATGCTTCCTTTAGATCTTCATACGCGTAGCATACTTTTTTGTCCAATAGCTGTTTTACCAGAGAATAAATCCGGATTCTATCTATTATTTGCTGGACTTCATCTATGCTCAATTCTTTCCTGATATGCAAAGCTTCTGCCACCAGGTATTCCTCTTCATTCAGTGCGGAAAAATCGTCTCCGTATTCAGGGTTATATATAAGAAGTGTTTCACTGGTCAGCTTTAAATGCGCAGGGAGGGCAGCATGCATCACATCGCCTTCTGTACACATATAATAGTCTGCGATCCATTCCCAAAAGATTAGTTGCTTGGGATGTACGATAGGCTCTTTATCCAAAAGATAGAGTAACGGTTTGGTTTTGTATGATGCAGGCGCATTTTCGTGGATGGATTTTACAACAGCCGCATATTTTTTATTTTTTCCGAACTGGACCGCTACCCGGCATCCGGGTGCAATCATATTTTCCATCTCCCCGGGGATAGAATAAGTGTAGTTCCTTGGCAAAGCTAAGGGTAATATAACGTCCGCATATTTCATAATTTACCGGTTCCAGATCTCCCAGGAAGCTTCTGCCTGTAATTGCAACATCTCATATCCATTTTTAATAACCGCTCCCCTTTCTTTTCCTTTTTGTAAAAATAAGGTTTCGGGAGGATTATAGATCAAATCGTATAATAAATGTTCTTCACTTAAGAACCGGTAAGGAATATCAGGGCAATTATTTACATCAGGACTGGTGCCCAAAGGGGTGGTATTGATGATGAGCGTATGCCGGCGAATAATGTTTTCATTCAGGTCAGCATAAGTAAAATGGTTCTCTTTTTTGTGACGGCTTACGAATTGAAATGAAATATTCAGATCAGATAAAACGAATGCCACGGCTTTGGAAGCGCCGCCCGTTCCCAGTATGAGCGCATGCCGGTGATGCGCCTGTAACGCCGGTTTCAGGGAGCGCCGGAAACCGATGATATCGGTATTGAAACCGGTTGATTTTTCATCTTTAAAATGAATACAATTCACCGCTGCAATCTTTTCTGCCGCAGGGTCTAAGTAATCCAGGTAAGGTATAACGGATTCTTTATGGGGAATAGTTACATTCAGTCCTTCCACATGCTCTTTTTCGATCAATTGGGGAAATAAACGGATGGATGCCAGAGGATAATTTTCGTATACACAATCTGTAATATGTTCCCTCTGAAACTTTTCGGAAAAATATTTTTTCGAAAAAGAATGTGATAAAGGGTATCCTATTAATCCAAAATGGCGCATGAGCAACGGTTGTTTCAATGTCCCCGCGTATTCAACCCTCTAAGAATAACTGGAATGTTTCACTTCTCAGGCCGACTCTCATAGCTTCCAGAGGGATCACTTCTGCCGGAGCAATATTTCCCAGATTAACGTTACAGCCAACTAACTGCAGAAAATAAAATTGTTGTTCTTTTTTAGGGGCTTCCCAGATAATTTTTTCAGCCTGAATCTGTGTCAGGATTTCCTGAACCAATCCCTGCCGCACTTCACCCGAATCACGATAAATGCCCACCGTACCGCTTTCCCGCGCTTCCGCGATCACATAGCTGGCGCCTGCTTCCAGTTCGGTACGCATCAATTCCACCCATTTATAGGGAGGCATGATATTGGTTACATCCTTGGAACCCACTTCGCTCAACACCGTTCCGTGCTTTGCCAGTTTCTCGATATAGCCGCATTTCTCTGCATGGGGAATAATAATAGAGCCATCCGACACTTCCATATATTCAACACCGAAATCTTTGATTGTTTTAATATAATCATCGAACTGGTTGCGGATCAGAAAAGCTTCGAATAAGGTACCTCCAAAGTAAAGCGGGATATTGTATTCTTTATAAATGGCGATTTTTTCTTTCAGGTGAGGAGTAACGAAAGAAGTGCCGAATCCCAATTTTACAATATCCACATAAGGCGACGCGACTGACAAAAAACTTTTTGTATCTGCAATGCTCAATCCTTTGTCCATAACCATAGTAAGTCCATAGGTCCTGGGTTGAGACGTCCTCTCCGGGATCTGACTAAGCTCAAAATTCATGCTGTAGATTTTATTTGATTGTAGTTTAAGTAAGAATGATGCAAAATTACAAACTATCCTTGGTTATTGGTCTAAACTCATTTCTTACCATGATAACGGGCAAGGACATCCACTATTCCGCTATGCTGCAAAATAGCAGGATTCAGTTCCAGTAATCTTTTCAGTTGTCGCGGTGCAGCATGTAATGCTGTTTCTAATTGCAAAATGGCTTCCTTATTACGGCCTAATGCTAATAAAACTGCACAACGATAATAATGATAACCAGGCTTGTCTCCCGTTTCATTCTCTGCCAGGGTAAGTTGAATAAGGGCTTCTTCCCAATAATGCCCCAGATACAGCCCGCGGATGAAATACAACCTCGACCGTGAGCTGGAAGGCCTCAGGTGAACAGCTTCCAGCAACTGTGCCAGGGCCTCTTTATAAGAATCAAGCTGAAGGTAACATTCTCCCAACGCCAAGCAGTATTCATTGCTTTTGGCGTTCAGCTTCTGGGCAGTAGTGATATAACGGACTGCCTGATCCCACTGCATTTCCAGCATATATGTTCTGCCGATCCTGAAATACAGGCGGTCATCATTGGGATTAATATGATAAGCTTTCCGGTAATTATAGCGGGCCTGGTCATATTTCCTCTGTCTTTCATAACAATAACCGATCGCTTCAAAGATGACTTCATCCGGTTTTGCAATTTCCTGCTGATGCTGCAATGTTTCAATGGCAATGGAATATTTGCGCAAACGGATATACGCATCTGCCATATTGCGATAGGCATATTCGAATTTATCGTTAATAGCTATCGAATATTGATAAGCATCTATGGACTTTTCATACAACTTAAGCTCCTGATAAGCGGAGCCTAAGTTGAACCAGGCAAGCTCATTGTACGGATGCTCGTTAACTATTTTATTGTGCAGGTCAATACTTTCTGCCATCCTTCCGGTAAATTCTGCCCAAAAACAGATCTTATGGAGCGCTTCCTCATTAACCGGATCGTTTTCAAGCGCCAGTTTCAGACAGTCGAATACCTTATCAAATTCCTCCCAATCATCATACACATCTGCTAATTCCAGCAGAAGATCCGTTTTATCTTCGCCGGAAAACCGTAACAGGCTCTCTTCAAATATCGCCTCCGCTTCCTTTGACCTGCCAAGTCCGAGGTAGGCATCTGTTTTAAGTATATAAAGGTATATATCCCCCGGGTCAAAGGCATCCGCCTTTTCGAGCAGGCCCAGCGCCTCCTGGTAATGTTTGGCTTCAATCAGCAGATCAGCTTTTTTAAGAAGTAATAAGGTGCTGAAAGGGAACTGCTCTACTGCCAGCTCAGCAGCCTGCAGCGCTTTTCTCAGCTCATCCTGGTCATCAAAATAATCAATGATCTGCTCAAATGAATCTTCGTCAAGGAAGTCGTGGGATCTTCCTGCCTTCATATTTTCAAATTGCCGGATGAGTTCATCCAGGTCATCGAAACCTTCTCCAAAAAATTGTTCCATATTCAGTAGCATAAAGGTATAAAAATCCGGTTTCTAAGCAATTTTTTTTTGCCGGAGCTCGTTTCCTCCGACCATTTATCCACAAATTGAGGCGATTTAAACTATTTTCCTGTTTTCTGCGTTTAAAATGTTGAAGGTTTTATATATTTGTGGCTAAATGAAAAAGACCTCTCACATAATACTGATATTTTTACTGTGGGGATATTTTCTGTCGTTCGGGAACGCGGTTTCCGGAACGCCGTTGGATGCCCCGTTGAACAGTAGTTTTTATGCGCCGGGGGTCCATGTCAATACTCCATTCTTCGTAAAGCATTCCCCTTTGAATTTTTTGTTTTCTTTTGAATCATTTGATCACAGGGTTTGCCGTAAGCCGTTTTTTTTATTCTACGCACCTGTTCCGTCATTCGACAATTTGAGCTATAGCCATGTGCTTTTCAAAACATCTGCTTTAGGCCCTAATTATCTGAGGGTGAATGAAAATATTACTTTTAGAAACGGAAACACGTTTTTATTAATACCTCATTCTTTTACGCTGCCTGTTAATTCCGAACCGGAGTATTTACCTGGTCCTACCATGACGCTTCCCCGCGCTGATTAAAAGCGTGTTCAGACAACGTACAGGCAATTTTGCCTCACTGTTTCCTATTTATTTTTCCTGAGATTCTCCAATTCAGCGTAGGTGATTTCACGGTAGCCACCTGAAGGTGTATCAAATTTGGAGGATGGTTGTTGCGAGATATTGACGCTTGTGGCGGTCATAGTCATTTTTATTCCTTGCGGGGTGTTGGTTTCAAAGGATAACGGCAATCCCTTCAGGCCTTCAAAACGCTCGCTGTAGGTTGAATTTTCCGGAATAAGCTGAGGCGCATAATAAACAGTGAAGGTATTCCCGTCTTTCATCTTCCCTACAGCCTTCTGGCACTTATATCCAGCGATTTCCATTGATCCGGAGACATTTGTAAAGTTCAGACCTTTGTAATCAGCCGTTTCTTTGGCCCAATCCTCCGCGTTCATCCGGATAAGATATTTTTCCGGACCGGCGTCAATCAGGCTTACGGCAGAATGATCCCTTGAGTTGTGTATGGTGACGTAGGTTGTTTTTCCCAAAGACATATCTGAGCGAAACAAATAGTTTTTAAAGGTAAATATCAGCCTGCTGTTTTGGAAGGCGTTTGCCGCTTGGGGCGACCCACCCGGCGGAAGATCCACTTTGACGGAATAAATAATTTCACCATCGGAAAATGGTTGCTGGGCTGTCACAGGCATGTTTATCAGCAAAGGAGCTAATAAAACGAATAAGCTTAGGTGTTTCATAGTGCTCAAGTTGAACTATTTAAGAAACAATATTTTCAGCATAAGTATTGAAAAATACATGCCAAACTGTATCTTTTTGTCATAATTAACAATCTCACCAGGATGGCTTCTGTTTGTCGAGGAAAGCCTTAATGCCTTTTTGGCAGTCTTCCGTGCCTCTTGCATAAGCATTTCTCTCGGCTGCAACAGCTAGAGCTTTTCCAATTGGCAATCCAAAAGTATCGGCAAGCAATTGCTTGGTTTGAGCAATGGATTGTGAGGAAGTATTATGGCAAAGCTCCTGCGCTTTTTGCCAGACAAAGTCATTGATCTTCTCTTTTTCTTCTACCCGAGTGATAAGTCCGTAACCGGCGGCTTCCGCAGCGCTTATAAGCCTGGCGGTGAGTAAAAGCTCGCGGGCACGCCCCTCACCTATTTTACGGCTCAGAAATATACTGACTAAAGCCGGTATAAATCCTATCTGCACTTCTGTATATCCGAATTGGGCTCCAGGTACGGCATAGCACAAGTCACAAATGGTTGCTAAGCCGCAGCCACCCGCAATGGCGTGCCCTTCCACCTGGGAAATAACAAATTTAGGGTGAGTATAAATTTGCCAGAACAAATCCATCAGATGTCTTGAATCTGTATGATTTTCCTCGTAACTGTTTTGCTGCAACCGTTGTAAATATTCAAGGTCCGCACCGGCGCTGAATGCTTTGCCGTTAGCCTTTAACAAAATAACTTTCACATTCGGATCTTCTTTTGCACGAAGAAATCTGTCCTTTAACTCTGTGATCATCTCCTCATTGAGCGCGTTTCGTTTATCAGGACGGTCAAGTGTAATGATGGCAACGCGATCTCTGGCTTCATAATTGATATAATTATCAGGCATAAGTGCGGTGGATTAGAAACAAAAAATAGTTTTAGCTGTAGTCATTTATTTACAAGAATAGTTTCCATCATGGCAAATTAAACAAATTATCGTCAATTTGTCCTGATTTTGAAATTTACAAATAATGTTCAACCGTTCTGATACATACAGCGATGTCCAAAAGTTATTGTTATATATAGCTGCCGTATTGGCGATCATACCCCTTGCTCCTTATATCAATCGTTTTATTCCCGTAATACAGATAGGAGAATGGAATTTTGATTTAGTTATATCGCTTATTTTGGCGTTCCTGATCGCCAGGATCATCTTATGGATATTCAAGCCCCTCATTATACCGCTGCTCATTATCATGGTGATCATATTGTCATGGAGTTCCTTTAAAAAGGAATATTCTTTTTCTAGTGTGTATGATGATTACAAAAATATGGTGTGGAGAAATTGGATTACCAAAGATGAAAAACAGCCGGATATTTTAAACATACATCCGGAAGTCGTGGAAACAGGTATGGCAAAAACTGTTAAAGGGATCCGTTCAAAGATGGATTATAAAGATTCTGTAGTCAGAAATTTTGCGGTGGAACATTCTCTGGATTATTTCCAGGATTATTATACTAAATACGGACAGGATGTAAGATATTTATCTCTGTTCAAATATATACGCGAGCATTTCAATTACGTTCCCGACCCGAAACGGGATGAATATTTTGCCACTCCGAGAGAAACTATTCTCAACGGAATGGGTGGAGATTGTGATGACCATGCTATTCTGATGGCCTCCAGCCTGCGTTCTATCGGTGGTATTACCCGGATTGTTATTATCAAGGGGCATGCCTATCCCGAACTATATTGCGGAGACAAAAAAGATTTTGAAGAAATGAAATCTGCCATTGTTCAGTTATTCGATGATCCTCCGGTGAAACAAATCTATTTTCATGAAAATGAAGGTCAATATTGGATCAACATGGATTATACGGCGGTGCATCCGGGCGGGCCTTATCTGAATAATGATGTATTAGCGGTGGTGGATTGGTAAACCTGTTTTATTCGGATAATGATCTGAGATCTCAGAAGAAATTATCTTGACCGGATTTCTCTCTTCATAAAAAGGCGGTATGAGATAGCAAAGCAAATAACGGTTGCAGCGATGAGTCCCGTTACCTCAGGCCATACTAACAAAAGACTTTGTCCGAAAGGCAGCGGAGCAGGAAGGGCTCCGTACACCTGCTCTACCGTTAATGGCCCCAGGCTCCTGACAGAAGGAACTAATATCGTAGTCGTTGCATCGCTGAATAACTGGCCGGGCATGATCCTGGAAATTCCTAATATCCATTTCTCAGCACTGATAATCTGTGACGTTGGCGCAGCTCCCGGTTGAGGCACAATGGCTGCGGCAATAAGTTTAACAATGATCTGATAAAAAACTGAGAAGAAAATCCAGATGGCGACACAAGTCAATGCGGAAGTGGCGGCCTGCCTGAAGCGGACTGAAAACAGGATGGACAAATTCAGCCAGAAAGCCACATACACTATGCTTAAAATAAGAAATGCCAGTATCCTGATGAAAGCTTCAAAGGTGGGAGGAATGCCTGTCGTAAGCGTACCCACTCCTATAACTAATAAGTTAAGTGCAAGGAACATGGCGCTGATCACGATCAGCGAGGCTACAAATTTGGCATTAATTAAATAATCACGATGGACGGGCTGTGCCATAATACGGCTCAGTGTTCTGCCATTCTGTTCGGAATTGATAGCGTCGAAGCCCAAGCTGATCCCTATTAACGGACCTATAAAGGCAATAAAAACATGAAAAGGCGGAAGCGTTCCGTTCGAAGAAGTGAATAATTTCAGGAAGAATAAATGATTGCCTGCGGTATCCGGCTTTACAATCTTACTCAGATTAGAAATGGAAGTATATAAAGAGCCCGTACAGGTCAATATCATCAATCCGGCTAATATAATAAACCGCCAGCTCCGTACCTGGTCTGATACTTCCTTATACACCATGACCCAAAAAGGATGGATCACGCGGTCATCTTTGTTTAATCTCATGATCTAATTAACTTGCCCGGTTCCGGGAATCATTTTATTAAAATTCTAACCTCCGTTTTCAACATGCCCATTACGCGACTTCTTCATTTTCAAAATATTTCTGATATATGTCATCCAAACCATACTCCTTTCTTGATAAGCTGTTTAATCCTATATTTGATTCAACTAATTTTTTGGCTATTTCAGCAGACATATCTCTGGCACAATAAATTTTCAATATATTCTTTTTATAATCCACGGAAGTAACGCCATCCATTTTCAATAACAGATCCTTCAGATAACCGGCTGAGTCCGTATGCCCATTCACTGCTATTTCATTGTTCACGCCTGCTTCTATCACAAAAGGTTCCTTGGAGAATAATTCTGCTGATAAAGTACTGATATCCCCTTCAGCTATCAGTTTTCCTTTTACAAATAAGCCCACCCGGTCACAGACCTGTTGCACTTGTTGTAAATGATGAGAGGATAGAAGAACAGTTAGTCCCTCTTCTCTGCTTAATTTAACAATGAGTTCCAAAAACTCTTTTACACCACGCGGGTCAATGCCTAAGGTAGGCTCGTCCAGAATAATCACTTCCGGGTCTTTGATCAGTACATCGGCAAGCCCTAATCGTTGTATCATGCCGCGTGAATATTTTCCTGTTTTTTTCCCCGCGGCATTGGTCATACCCACCCGTTCTATAAGTTGTTTAGCCTTTTCCGTAGCCTTTGTCTTGGAAAGCCGGTTTAATTGTCCCACATATACTAAATTTTCTAATCCGGTCATGTCGTCGTAAAAGCCCACATTATCCGGCAGGTAACCGACTTTTTCCTTTACTTCTACCGGGTAAACAGTAGCATTGATCCCACACACATTAGCGAAGCCTGAGGCTGGTTCCGTCAGACCAAGCATCATGAGTATGGTGGTAGATTTGCCTGCGCCGTTCGGGCCGAGTAAGCCAAAGATTTCCCCCCTGTTTATCTTCAGGTTTAAATGGTCCACGGCGGTCACATCACCGTATTTTTTAGTTAACCCGACCAGCTCGATGACCGGTTGCCTCTCTTGTGGAAGATTTGCCGCATCCATAGCTTACCTCCTGCCATATTTACGGAACAGATAATAAACGCTTAATAAAGCAAGCAGGATAATGATGACTCCTATCCATCCCCATAACATGGAAGTTCTGACGGATATTCTGAAATCTGTATGGGAGGAGGTTTCAGGAGTAGTGGCTGTCAGGGTCGTAGCGTAGTCTCCTGCGATAGCTTCTTTACTTGCTTTCACTTCTGCGGTGACCTGCGAAGTGGCGCCTGGTTCAATTTCATCAATCTTGGCGGGGCTGAAAGCTACGCTCCAGTCGGCCGGCGTTTGCGAACTCAGTGAAATATTTTTCAACGGAGCTGATCCGGTATTTTTTACGACTAAAGCAATGTCCTTTTCTCCTCCTGCTGTTATATGTGAGCTTAATAACCCGGTAGGTGTGCTGAGTTCCATGGCATAAGAGCCGGTGATAACAACTGATAAATTCAGACCCGCGGTGGTGGAACCGGTGGTGGCAAAAACCGGGATCTGATAGGTGCCTGCCTTCACCTGATCGGGTGCATTAACGGTGATGGTTATATTTTCCGTTTGATTGGGAGCCACATTTACGGAAGCTACCTGGTTACTGTAATTCACTTTAAAAGCAACCATCCATCCCGGCGGAGCCTGTGATTCTAAAGCATACAAAGCAGTGTCTGCCGTTTCGTTCACCAGTTTGGCATTAAAAGTGAAGGTAGTGCTGGACGCACCTTCCAGGTTGGCTTGTGCAGTTGAAAAATCTGTTTTGTAAGTTCCCTGTTTGGAAACAATGACCGTCAGCGGAAGAGTAGTGTATCCCCCTGCCCTGACTGTAAAATGATAATATCCTCTGTTCACCCTTAGCGGTACCATCAGCTGAAGTGAGGCGTTCTCCTGCTTTTTAGGCAGTACGGAAATACGGCTGATATCAAAGCCGCCTGATTTTAAAGTGTGTGTCCAATTTCTTGGAATGCCATCCGCCTCCAATCCCACGTTTTTGGTGGAATTACTGTGATTAATAATACTGATTGAATAATTGATGGTTTGCCCCGGAGTAACAGAAATACTGGTATAAGGTGAATACAATTCAACAGCCTGCGCATTGCCGTGATGAGAAGTATCCTGCTGTGCATTGGCTGAAAAACTAATGGCTGCCGCTCCTGTAAATAAAAGAAAACATAAGTAACAAGTACCGAATAGACGTGTACACATAAAATCCGTTTTAAAATAATATTTTTTAATATCATTTTTCAGCGGGAAAAACACAGATCAACGGGAAAAACACGCCTGAGAAGAAGGATATTGAATGAGAAGCACAAATGTATAACGTGGAAAATATTTATTCTGTTAGCATTTAGTTAAAGTTCTTTATCAAACAGGAGTTATAAATTTTTTGTTATTTTAGAGGTTATAATTACACCAAAACACATTCTATATGGCTTATTATTATAAGTTGGGTAAAATACCTCACAAGCGGCATACCCAGTTCCGGAAGCCTGACGGCACACTTTATTCAGAGCAATTATTTTCAACGGAGGGGTTCTCGGGCAATTCTTCCCTGCTGTATCACACGCATCCGCCGACTGAAATTACGAAAGTAGATGACTCTTATGATGTGTCGCCGAAAATTGCAGAAGAAAAAATGCTCCGTCACCGCAGTTTCGAAGGCTTTAAGATCCGGCCCGAGCAGGATTATCTGAAAAGCAGAAAGCCGGTACTGGTCAATAATGATATACAGATATCCCTTGCCGCACCGCAACAATCCGCTGAAGAATATTTTTACAAGAATGCAGATGCCGATGAATTGCTTTTTATTCATGAAGGCAGCGGGAAACTGAAAACACAATATGGTGAGCTCTCTTTCGGATACGGCGATTACCTGGTCATTCCGCGAGGAAGCATTTATCAGATTGAGTTTGACAATGAAAAAAACCGTTTATGGATTTTAGAATCACACAGCCCGATCCGTTTTCCGAAAAAATATTTAAGTCCCTATGGACAATTGCTTGAAAACTCCCCTTATTGTGAAAGAGATATCCGTCCGCCGGTAGATTTGCAGACTATAGATGAAAAAGGAGATTTTAAAGTATTAGTTAAAAAACAAGGGCGCATTTATCCCATTCATTATGAATATCATCCGTTTGATGTGGTGGGCTGGGATGGATGTTGCTATCCTTTCGCTTTTTCCATCCATGATTTTGAACCGATAACGGGCAGAGTGCACCAGCCGCCTCCGGTTCATTTGACTTTTGAAGGCAATAATTATGTGGTATGTTCTTTTTGCCCCCGTAAATTTGATTATCATCCGCAAAGCATTCCGGCGCCTTACAATCACAGCAATATTGACAGCGATGAAATGCTGTACTATGTGGACGGAGATTTTATGAGCCGTAAGCATGTCAACAAGGGACAGATCACTTTGCATCCGGGAGGGATCCCGCATGGGCCGCATCCGGGCGCGGTAGAGAAAAGTATTGGTGCGGAAGCTACGAATGAATTAGCAGTCATGGTGGATACTTTTCACCCGCTTCAGCTTACCGAAACTGCATTAGAGATAGAGGACAGGAATTATGTAATGAGCTGGGCCGAGTAATATTTAAAAAAGAGTAGCAGCGACGGTAAGCAGTCTTTAGGATGCACCCGGGATGTAAATAATAAATGATTGTGAAGAAGTATATTTGACCTTTGAAATTCAAAATAATTTCAGAGAGATCAAATTCATATTTAATGGGAAGTAAAATTACTGCCGTCATCTTTGATTTAGGAGGGGTTTTGATAGACTGGAACCCACAATATCTTTATCGTAAGTTCTTCGATTCCGAAGAACAAATGAACTACTTTCTTTCTTCGGTATGTACTTCTGCATGGAATGAAGAGCAGGATGCAGGGAGATCTTTGGCAGAAGGCACAGAATTATTGGTAAAAGAATTTCCTGTTTATGAAAAAGAGATCAGGGCGTACTATGGCAGGTGGGAAGAAATGCTCGGCGGCACAATAGATGAGACGGTAAATATACTCCGTGAATTGAGGAAAAAAGATCATCTATCTCTTTACGCATTGACGAACTGGTCGGCCGAAACTATTCCCATAGCCATGCAGAAGTATGAATTCTTTCAGTGGTTTGACGGGATTGTTGTTTCGGGAAAAGAGAAAATGAGAAAACCTTTTACCGAATTTTACCGGCTGATTATGGATCGTTATCATCTTCATTCCGACAGCACAGTATTTATTGATGACAACTTGCGAAACATCCATGGCGCTGAGGTTGCCGGGTTACAAGCCATACATTTCACTTCTCCTGAACAATTACAGCATGATCTTTATTATAAATATCATCTGTGAAAACAAAAGTATTCATGCGGGTATCCACCGTATAAACGAAAGTTTAACGTACCCCGATAGTGTAAACCTTTTATAAAATAGCTACCTTTAGGGCACAATATTTCAATTGATCATCTTCAAAAATTTGATTTCATGAGTAATCCTCTTTTTGATTTCGGCATGATCGGGCTGGGTGTAATGGGCCGTAATTTCCTGCTCAATATGGCCGATCACGGGTTTTCTGTTGTTGGTTTGGATAAAGATAACCAGAAAGCATTGTCCTTAGAAAAAGAAGCCACCAAAGGCACTATAGTGAAAGGAGTTACCAATGCCGGAGATTTTATCAACGCATTAAAGAAGCCGCGCAGCATCATGATGCTGGTCCCCGCAGGTAAACCTGTGGATGCCGTGATAGAAGAGTTTTTACCGTTGCTGGATAAAGGCGATATCCTGATAGATGGAGGCAACTCCCATTATACAGATACTGTTAAACGTATCCGCTACCTGGAAGAGAAAGGGATCCATTTTATGGGAATGGGTGTTTCGGGAGGGGAGAAAGGCGCCCGTTTTGGGCCCAGCATCATGCCGGGCGGCGATCAGGATGCATGGAGAACCGTACAACCCATGCTGGAAGCCGTATCTGCCAAGGTAAACGGAAGCCCTTGCGTGGCTTACCTGGGCAAGGATGCAGCCGGACATTATGTGAAAATGGTGCATAACGGCATTGAATACGCGATCATGCAACTGATCAGTGAGACATATATGTTGATGCATCGCGGACTGGGTTTGAATAATGATCAGCTTCACGGCGTGTTTAAGAAGTGGAATGAAGGGAACCTGCAGTCTTATCTGATTGAAATAACCCGCGACATATTTATGCAGCAGGATGATAAAACCAATAATCGTCTGGTTGATATGATATTGGATGAAGCGGGGGCAAAAGGCACCGGCATGTGGACTTCGCAGGATGCCATGAGTCTTCATTACCCCATACCATTGATTGACATTGCCGTTTCCATGCGGGATCTCTCTGTGTATAAAGAAGAAAGGACCCGGGCGGAAGGCATTTATGGTAATCCATATCAAAATCTTCCTGTGGATAAAGAGGCATTTATTGCTCAACTGCATGACGCCCTTTATTTTGCTGTGATCAATTGTTATGCACAGGGACTGGGAATGATACAAAAGGGATCCGCAGCCTTAGGGATGGACATACCCCTCTCTGAAGTGGTTCGTATATGGAGGGGGGGGTGCATCATACGGTCGGTTTTATTGGATAAGTTCTTTGTTATTTATTCCAAAACCAAAGATATGCCCAATATCCTGCTGAGCGAGTTCGTATCTAAAGAGCTGCAGGGTAACGTCAGGCAAATCCGTGCGGTGATTGTCGCCTCGATAAATGCAGGATATCCTGTTCCGGGTTTATCGGCATCGTTGAACTATTTTGACAGTTATCGCCGGAAACATTTGCCCGTGAATCTGCTTCAGGCCCAGCGGGATTATTTTGGCTCTCATACTTATCAGCGAATAGACGAACCGGGTATCTTCCATACGGAATGGAAAGAGAATAATGAATAAGAAGTTTTTAATGTTAAGCGTTGACCGGCGCCTCGCGGCCTGCTTGCAATGCTTATATGAAAGCCATTAACCATCAAACAATTAAACCATCAAACAACAGTAATATGGCCATCACTCAAAACAATCGCCCGCCTGCCACTACGATATTCATTTTCGGAGGAAGCGGAGACCTGAATTACAGAAAACTCACTCCCGCCTTATTTAATTTATATCTCGATGACTGGATGCCCGATCGCTTTTCCATTATGGGTTTAGCCCGTACTGAAATTTCTACGGATGATTATAAAGCTCATCTTTTGGAAGGAGTAAAAAATTTTTCAAGACGCAGTGAAGTGAAAGAGGAAGACTGGAAAAAATTCTCCGATAACGTTTCTTATATCCAGATGGATGCCGGCGAGGAAGCCGCGTATGAAAAAATCACCGATTCCGTGAAGCAGCATGAGCAGGCATGGGGAAGCCATCCGAATGTAGTGTTTTACCTGGCAGTGGCCCCGCAACTGGTGCCGACTATTACTAAACATTTAGGAAAGCTGAATATCTGTGCTGATACGAAATGTTCCCGCATAGTGATAGAAAAACCATTCGGGCATGATTTCAAAAGCGCCCATGACCTGAATACCCTGCTCACACAAACATTTGATGAAAAGCAGATCTTCCGTATAGATCATTACCTGGGAAAAGAGACTGTGCAAAATATCCTGGCATTACGTTTTGCCAATGCATTATTTGAACCTATCTGGAACAGGAATTATATAGATCATGTGCAGATAACGGCAGCGGAAACCGTGGGTGTGGAAGGAAGGGGGGGGTATTATGAAACCGCGGGGGCATTGCGGGATATGGTCCAGAATCATATTTTACAGTTATTGTGCATGATAGCGATGGAAGCCCCGGTTTCTTTCAATGATGATGAGATCAGGAATAAGAAAGTGGATGTACTCAATGCGATCCGTCCTATTCCGGTGGAGGAAATACAGGATTTTGCTGTCCGGGGTCAGTATGGAGCAGGATGGATAAAAGGAGAAAAAGTTCCCGGATACCGGCAGGAAAAAAATGTAGATCCCCGTTCTTCGGTAGAAACATTCGCTGCCGTTAAATTTTACATAGATAACTGGCGGTGGCAGGGAGTTCCTTTTTATGTGCGAACGGGTAAATGCCTGAACGAAAAAAGTACGATCATCACATTGCAGTTCCGCCCTGCACCCCATTATGCATTTCCATCGGAAGCTGCCGAAAGCTGGCGCCCCAACAGGCTTACCATCAGCATACAGCCGGAGATGGATATCAGGATCCGTTTTCAGGCAAAACGCCCGGGACAGGGAATGATATTAAGCCCTGTGGACATGATCTTCAGCTATGAAGAAGCTTATGCAGGACATTCTCCCGAAGCTTATGAGACTTTATTACTCGATGTGATGGAGGGCGATGCTACCTTATTCATGCGGGCGGACCAGGTGGAAGCTGCCTGGAAAGTGATAGAACCCATCCTGCATGTCTGGGGAACACGGATGCCGGTTGATTTCCCCAACTATAGTCCGGGCTCCTGGGGTCCCGAGGATGCCGAAGCCCTGATTGCCAGAGACGGACATAACTGGATAACGCTGCCGGCTCCGCATCAGGAGTGAGGGAATAAGAGGTTTTTCACTTGACAATAAGATTTTTTCCTTAATTTTGAGATGTGTCATATAAATCTTCCCATACAAGGCAAGCATTAGCTGTACTTGAGCTGTTTCTTTCAATGCCTGAAAAGATACAAAAAGAAATAAGGCAATTGATCATACCTTCTCCCGACTCTGAAGTTTCAGAAGGAGAACAGTTATATAAATTAGCAGAAGAACCTTTTGCAGATATTTGGGACGATCCTGCAAATGATCATTGGGACGAGTTTTTAAAAGAAAAAAATAATGTCTGATAAGGAATATAAGCAGGGAGATATTGTGACAGTACCCTATCCCTTTTCAGATAATTTTCATAAATCCAAGCTACGACCAGCTATTGTTGTTTCTAATGATGCTTCGAATAGTATAGATAAGGATTTGCTTATTTGCCCTATTACCACAACACTGCGACTCACCCCCTATTCGTTTCCTCTTAGGAACGAATATTTGTCATCCCCACTACCCGAACGAAGCGAAGCCAGATGCAATAAGATCACCACCATCCGCCTGCATATCGTCATCAACAAATTTTCATCTCTTAGAAATGAATATTTAACAGAGGTACTAAAAATTATACAATCCGTTTTCGATATTTCTCTATGACAAATTTAAAAATATGAATTTTCATATTTCCCAAGACATTGATTCTTTAAGCCAGGATATTGCGGAATGGCTCATTGAACACATACAAAAAACGCTGAGTGACAAAGCCCGCTATGCCTTAGCGCTGTCCGGTGGCAGTACACCTAAGGAATTATATACCTTGTTAGCCCGGCCTCCCTATCGAGATCAGATTGACTGGAAAAAAATGCACATTTTCTTCGGAGACGAGCGATATGTCCCCTTTGATGATGATCGCAATAACGGTAAAATGGCATACGAAACCTTACTCCGCCACGTCCCCATACCCGAAAAGCAGATCCACTATTTTAATACCACCTTTTCTCCCGAACAATCTGCAAGTGAATACAGTAAAATATTGCATCACTATTTTGACAATCAGCCCGATACTTTTGATCTTGTCTTACTGGGTATGGGCGATGATGGTCACACGCTTTCCCTGTTCCCGGGCACGGCGGTTATTCATGAAGATAAAAAATGGGTGAAAGCCTATTTTGTGGAAAAGCTGAATATGTTCCGCATTACGCTTACGGTGCCGGTAGTGATCCGGTCTTCCGCTGTAGCGTTTTTAGCCGTTGGAGAAAAAAAGGCTGCTACGTTAAAGGAGGTCATTGAGGGAAATTATTCTCCGGATAAATATCCTTCTCAGATCATTAAGCCGGTGAACGGGAATCTGCATTGGTTCCTGGATAAGGCGGCTGCATCCCGGTTAAAGAACACTCATTAGTAAAAATTTGCCTTTTATTCATTCAATTGGGTATCAGCCTGAATCATCCTATTTTTGCACCTTCCGTAAAAATAATAAACAAATATGCTGGATAAGTTAGAAGCTATCAAGGCGCGATTTGAGGACATTGGTATTTCGCTTACTAATCCTGATGTGGTGAGTGATAATGCCAGATTCGGCGCGTTGAGCAGGGAATATCGCGAGTTAGAGAAAATTGTACAGGTGTATGAACAGTATAAAAGAGTATTAGACGATATTGCTTTTAACAAAGAAGCCCTGCAGGATGAGGATGAAGAAATGCGCCAGATGGCTAAAGGAGAAACCGAGGATCTGGAAAAAAACAAAGCATCGCTGGAAAGCCTCATCCGCCAGTTGCTGGTTCCCAAAGATCCGCAGGATGATAAGAACATTATTCTGGAAATACGTGCCGGCACGGGAGGCGATGAGGCGGCCATATTCGCAGGCGATCTGCTGCGAATGTATGTCCGTTATTTCGAAGACAGAAAGTGGAAAGCCAATATTCTGAACGAGAATCCGGGACAGGTGGGTGGATATAAAGAAGTGATCCTGGAAGTTTCGGGTGATAATGTATATGGAACCATGAAGTTTGAATCCGGTGTTCACCGGGTGCAACGTGTTCCTGAAACGGAAGCTTCCGGCAGGATCCATACTTCTGCCGCTACTGTAGCCGTACTGCCTGAACCGGAGGAAGTGGATGTGCAGGTAAATGAAAGAGATGTGAAAATGGAAACTGCCCGGAGCGGGGGGGCCGGCGGTCAGAATGTCAATAAGGTGGAAACCAAGGTACGACTTACCCATATCCCGACAGGATTGGTGGTAGAATGCCAGACCGAACGGAACCAGCTTGGCAACAGGGAAAAAGCGATGAAGATGTTACGTACCAGGCTATATGAAGATGCAGTTCGCAGGCATGAAGAAGAAATCGCCCGCCAGCGGAAAAGCATGGTTTCCACCGGCGACCGCTCCGCCAAAATACGTACGTATAATTACCCCCAGGGACGCATCACCGATCACCGAATTGGATTGACGATGTACAATCTGGATGCATTTATGAATGGAGATATTCAGGAAATGTTAGATGCCCTGCAGTTTGCGGAAAATGCAGAGAAGATGAAGGAATCTTCATAAAGGGGGGTAGGGGTATTTTAATACTTTTTATCACGGGAAATATCTACCCATTGTCCCGCTCATTATTCCTTCTGAAGCCTATCCTCTTTCTTGGTTCCTGCGGAGGGGTGAGAAGTTGTTTCAATGCTTCAAATATCATGCTGATATCCTGATCATGCACGGTTACTTTTCTTTCTAATTGTTCCAATTTCAACAGGATATCTTTGTGAGCGGATACCATTTCCCGAAGTCTGACAAAGATTCGAATAATTTGTATGTTTACAGCAATAGCCCTCTCACTATTTAAGATACAAGATAACATGGTAACTCCCTGTTCTGTAAAGCAAAAAGGTGAATACCTCAGCCCTTTTATATCCGCAGGATTGGAGGTCACATTTTGTGACCTCCAATCTTCCAGTTCTTCTTTAGACATCTCAAACATAAAGTCTTCCGGGAAACGAATTATTTTTCTCCTCACTGCCTGCTTCAGTACTTTAGTTTCCACACCATACAATTCAGCTAGATCTCTATCCAGCATTACTTTTTGTTCTCTGACATAGTAGATTTTACTAATAATTGTTTCGTCTGTCAGTGCAGCGGGGAGATTGTTTTCAGGCATAAGAATTGTTTTTGAGGGCAGTAAAAAATATACGGTTTTTTTCAGGGTCTTTACAATAATTACGAATTTTTATAATGGACTATAAAATAAATGATTTCTTTTATCCTTCCAAATGAATGGAAATAACTACCATACGGGAAAGTATTTTGCCAATGCGGTTGGAATAGATATTGCCCGGCTGGCGAAGATGGATGTCGCGGGCGCCGTTGCTGATCTTTATTTCAGGTGAAAAAATAAAATAAGGCAGATAAAACTCAAATCCGAAGCCGGCTTCATAACCCAGATCATACGGACTTATTTGTACGAGGTCATTGGCTTTTCTTGCATGTACATTGGCAGCCAGGTCATAATCGAATTTCACACCGGCCATCAGGTACATCCTGAAATTTCCGACCCTGTCCGATTTAAATTTTACCTGTAAAGGGAAACTGGCTAAAATGGATTCCACATTTTTGTTCTGTACACCGGAATCCTGCCTGAACACGTAATGCAAAGCCTGTTCGGCAAAGATAAGATTAGGGTTCAGCCGAAGATCAAATCGGTTATTCAAGGAAAGATTTCCCAAGAGCCCTAAATCAAAACCGCTGCTATGCAGGGGCTGCACCACCAGCAGGCTGTCATTCTGCAGAAAGGCGGAGGTATGTTTGATCTTGAAAAACGCATTATTATAACCCAGCGTGATGCCAAAATAATAAGGCCGGTTTTCATAGTGACCTAATCCCTGCGCGAATGCGCCCATACCGGTCAGCAGAAAACACCACAGTATGACCACACTTCTTTTCATTTGGTTGCACAATAAATAGCACATATTCCTAAGGTTAATGACCGGCAGCCAGCCTGTTGAAATCCGTTTTGTTTTAATAGTTCCACCATGGTGCTGCCTTGCGGGAAGGCTCTGACCGATTCGGGCAGATAGCTGTACGCTTCTTTGCTGCGGGCTATCCATTTCCCGATCCACGGAGTTATATAACGGAAATATAATTGAAAGAATTGTTTAACAGGAAAAACAGTGGGAGAAGTGAATTCCAGAATAACAGCTTTACCGCCCGGTTTTAATACTCTCGACATTTCTGCCAATCCTTTCTCCAGGTTCTCAAAGTTACGGACCCCAAAAGCGGAGGTAACAGCGTCGAAGGAATTGTCAGAAAAAGGCAAAGACTCACTGTCGGCTAATTGCAAGGATATCTTATCCGATAGATCCGCCTGCCGGACTTTCTTCATACCCAATTCCAGCATGCCTTGTGAAATATCCACACCCGTGATCTTTTCCGTGTGCAGCATCCGGGCTTCCAGAATAGCCAGATCGGCCGTGCCTGTAGCAATATCCAGGATACTTTTCGGATCCGCCGGTTGCAGATATTTTAATGCTTTACGCCGCCAGCCTTTATCAATGCCCAGGGATAAAAAATGGTTCAGGAAATCATACCGAAAGGCTATCCCGTCAAACATGCAGGCAATCTGCTCTTTCTTGCTTAACTTTGAGGTCCTGAAAGGAACTATTTTATTTGAAGTCATTTGTTCCATGAAGGACAAAGGTAGGGGTTTCTTTTTGTTGACTGTTAGTAATTGGCTATTGGCCGTTAGCTATTGGCTAAAGGCCAAAGGCAGCCCTGAAATTAGGGGTAGCGGCAGTAGGCAGATGCCCAATTTCAACGATCAAAAAATCAGGATGAATATTATTTCAGCTACTTATATCGGAAGCTTTGTGGATATAGAAAAATGTCCTGGGCCGGATAAGCCTGAGTATGCTTTTATCGGTCGCTCCAATGTGGGGAAATCTTCGCTTATCAATATGCTGGCCAATAAGAAAGGCCTGGCTAAAGTAAGCGGCAGCCCGGGGAAAACACAAACGATCAATTATTTTCTGATCAATGAAAGCTGGAATCTGGTGGACCTGCCGGGTTATGGTTTTGCAAAAGTGTCTGTACAGCAAAGAAAAAAGTGGGAGAAGATGATCGAAGAGTATATCCGTAAAAGGAAGAACCTGGTTTGTCTTTTTGTGTTAATTGACAGCAGACATTCTCCGCAAAAAAATGATCTGGATTTTGTGGATCAGTTGGGAGAATGGCAAATACCTTTTACGATCATTTTTACCAAAACAGATAAAAACACACAAAGCCAGACGGCGGGAAATATAAAAGCATTTACGGAAAAGATGAAAAGCCGGTGGGAATTTCTTCCGCCGTATTTTCAATCTTCGGTGGTTAAAAAGTCGGGCAGGAATGAAATATTGGATTTGATAGAAGAATATAATATACGGTTTGGGGCAATTGCCTGAGCGTAATCGGATTTTAAATGGTCGTGCCTACGGCACTTTTTTCAACAAATCCTGTTCATCATCCAAGTCGCAGAGCGACGATCTTTTGGTAGAAAAAACGTTTAATAAGCCAGAAAGCCCCGACGGGACGACCGTTTGAATGACATCATAGCAGACAATCATAAAACAATCTATATAATGAAAAAGACGCTGTATTGCTTAACTTTCTTTTTGGTATTAACAGGTTTTAAGAAGGACAAAGAAGCTGCGAGCATCCGGATAACGGATGTGGAAAGACCTGTTACCAGTTCGCGTAATAGTTTTTATGTGAGTAACAAGGCTCCATTGCAGGCGTCATCATTTATCCGGTTGCCAATAGGCAGTATCGAACCGGGTGGATGGGTGCTGGAGTGTTTAAAAAGGGAAAAGAATG
>SCQT01000044.1 GCA_004322015.1 Chitinophagaceae bacterium | reverse complement strand
AATTAATACTTCAAATATAATTAAGCCCAGTGAGATCCATTATGTTTATTTTACAGATGCAGGTATGTTGTCCATGATCCCTAAACCCAATGCATCTTATCAGCAAAGCGCTACGGATCTTTATGTACCCGTCAGTGTTTCATTGGGCAGTACGGCAGGGGATGCTTTTACAACGGATATAGGGCCCTTACCGGATACCATTCAACGATTAATTTCAGATAGTGTGCTAAAGAACACTATTTTGCTGAGAGCGGATACCGATTATACCTTGCCTCCAACTGTAAACTTTTTACCAAAATCTAACAGTGCTGCCTTTAATATTGACTTCAGTGCAAATATTCTAAGACAATATTATTATCAAAAAGTAGCCTTAGCTGTCAAGTTGAGTAATCCTTCCAGCCATTTGCTGGATACGACCAGGGATATCCTGGTGCTTGTGCTAGAGCCGCAAAAGCTTGTAAATCTTGATATTACTAATGATGGCAGTACCTTATCGGTAGAACGGGAGAATACCCGGACGGGTGAAATCTCTCCTAATTTAGTGGACAATAATATAAACACCAAGTATTTACTTTTTGATTTTCAGGGAGTATGGGCACAACTTGCCTTTAATACGCCGGAAGTAGCAAATGCTTATACATTAACTTCAGCCAATGACGCTGATCAAAGGGATCCTAATGCATGGCAATTACAGGCTTCCCAGGACGGGAACAATTGGGTTGTTTTAGACAGCGAAAGCGGACAGGTATTTACAGCCCGTTTTCAAACTAAAGAGTATGATTTTACTAATACAATTGCTTATAAATATTACCGCCTGAATATACTTTCTGTTAAAGGGGGGAACGGCGGTTTATTTCAGTTAGCTGAATGGAGGCTTATCAAGAGGCCACAATAACTACGGGTTTCCATATTCCAATTTTCGTCGCTGCTTCGCAGGGATTTTGCTACTGCAAAATCCGGATTAAAATAGTCTTTTGAGGAATAGAAGAATGAACAGATATTTAATCATTATTTCCTGTGGCCTTTTCTGGTTTTTATTTTCGCAGCAAGGTGTTGCCCAAGATCATTCCTGGAGTCATTATGACACTACAGGTTTTTTTACGATGGATTCAGTTTACAAAAAAGGCTATACCCTCCTTTTCATTAATAAAGATTCAACTTTCGACCCCGGCGTAAAACGGCAACTGATTAATACTTTTTTTATTGTTTATCCGGAAGAAGCGGAACGATTTAATCCTCAAACCGCTAAAAAAGTAACTTTCATTATTGATCCTCATTACAAAGGAGTAGCTGCCACTGCGAATGCGGTTACGAGGTTCAATCCCGAATGGTTTAGGCTGCATCCGGAAGATATAGATGTGGTGACTCATGAAGTAATGCATATTGTGCAGGATTATCATACCGGAGATACACCTGGTTGGCTTACAGAAGGGATTGCTGATTATGCAAGGTATGTTTATGGTGTTAACAACAGATCTTCCGGATGGACAATGCCGGATTATAATGCAAGTCAAAGTTATAAAAATGCTTATCGGATTACTGCCCGGTTCTTAGTATGGCTGAGTAAAAAAGTAGATAAATCAATCGTGGTTCGGTTGAACGCATCTCTGCGTGATGGAACTTATACTGAGGATGTATGGAAGCGGCTCACTGGAAAAACGGTAGATCAGTTGTGGAGGGCTTATAGTATAAATCCCATTCTTAAACTACATTATCGTTAAATCTTATTATTCTAATTTCTATAAAATGAAAAGGATACTGATCGCTTTATGTTTTCTCACACAAGCGGCTTTCGCACAATTACCTGCAGAGAGCAATCTGATTCAATACGTAAATCCCATGATAGGCACGGGAAACATGGGTCATACCTTCCCCGGAGCCACGGTACCCTTTGGCATGGTGCAGCTAAGTCCGGATACGGACACCATTCCCTATGCCGTCAATGGAAAATATAATCCGGAAGTGTACCGTTATTGTGCAGGGTATCAATATGATGATAAAACAATTGTGGGATTCAGCCATACGCATTTTAATGGTACAGGTCATTCGGATCTGGGAGACTTTCTGATCATGCCCATGGTGGGGCCGTTAAGGCTGGATCCGGGTACGGCAGATCATCCCGGAAGCGGTTTCCGTTCGCGATTTTCACATGCGACCGAAGTGGCTGAGCCTGATTATTATAAAGTAAAACTGGATGATTATAATATCATTGCAGAACTGACCGCCACGATGAGAGTGGGCTTTCATCAATATATTTTTCCTGCTTCGGATCAGGCCCATATTATTCTGGATATGATGTCGGGCATCTATAATTATCCGGATAAAAATGTTTGGACCTATGTACGGGTCGTGAATGATACTTTAGTTACCGGGTATCGCCAGACAGACGGATGGGCGAGAAACCGCGTACTCTATTTTGCAATGGTATTTAACAAGCCGTTTACAAGTTATGGGATGCATAATTTTTCAAAACCCGAACCTTATCATGGCTTTTGGGGAAAATTTGATCAGGAGCATAACTTCCCGGTAATGGCGGGGAAACAAATAAGAACGTATTTCAATTTTAGAACCGGGGCGGGAGAAAAAATAAAAATCAAATTCGCCCTATCCGCTGTGAGTATGAAAGGCGCTCTTCATAATCTATACAGCGAAATACCAGGATGGGATTTTGATGCCGTAAAAAATCGCGGACAGGAAGAATGGAATAAAGAATTACACAGAATTGAAGTTCAGTCAGATAGCCGCATGGAGAAAGAGAATTTCTACACTGCCATGTATCACGCATTTATTAATCCTACTGTTTATATGGATGCAGATCATTTATACGAAGGATTAGATAAAGAAATTCACCGGGCGGATCATTTTACTAACTATACGACTTTTTCCTTATGGGATACTTTTAGGGCGCTGCATCCGCTGTTTAATATTATCCAGGTGAGGCGGAATGAAGATATGATCAGGTCTATGCTGGCACATTACCGCGAGAGTGCTTTTCACATGCTGCCTGTATGGTCCAATTCGGCCAATGAAAACTGGTGTATGATCGGTTATCATGCGGTATCGGTGATAGCAGATGCTTTTATAAAAGATAAAGTGGATCTTAATGCAAATCAAGCATTGGAAGCCTGTGTGACTACTGCCAATAACCGTTGGTATGGCGGGCTTGGATATTATATTGACAAAGGCTATGTTCCTGAGGATAAAAGTTCTTCATCCGTATCGCAGACTCTCGAATACGCTTATGACGATTGGTGTATTGCGCAGTTGGCGAAGAAATTACACAAGATGGATATTTACTATCAATTCCTGAAGCGTTCTCAAAGCTATAAAAACCTTTATGATCCTTCGACAGGATTTATGAGGCCGAGAATGAGCGATGGAACCTGGATGAAAGATTTTGATCCGCTTGAAACAGACGAACCCGGCTTCGTGGAAGGGAATTCATGGAATTATAGTTTGTTTGTTCCGCAGAATCCCGGAGATTTAATCGGAATGATGGGAGGAGACAAACGATTTATCACTCATTTAGACTCATTATTTACCATGCAACTCCCTGATAAATATTTTGCTCATACCGAAGATATTAGTCGCGAAGGAATTATCGGAAATTATGTGCATGGTAATGAACCATCCCATCATATTGCCTATTTGTATGATTGGACCAGTGAACCCTGGAAGACACAAAAATGGGTCAGACTGATATTGAAGAATCAGTATCATGCCAGACCGGACGGATTGGGAGGTAATGATGATACCGGACAGATGAGCGCGTGGTATATCTTTAGTACGCTTGGCTTTTATCCCGTGGCTCCTGCTTCGGACCAATATGCTATCGGGAGTCCCGCAATTAAAAGCGCCGTTTTACATTTGGAAAATGGGAAGATATTTACGATAGAGGTAAAAAATCAAAGCGATAAGAATATTTATATAAAGGGAATTATGTTAAATGGCCGGCCGTTGCATCAATATTTTTTGAGTCACCGGGATATTATGAATGGAGGTAAAATAACTTTCACCATGAGTGATAAACCGGATAGTCAGCTTTGAAAGAATAAGCATAAAAGTGCAAGTATAGGCCATAAAGCGATTAAGCTGTAACTTGCGCCTGTGAAGCCTGTTTCAAAAATATTATTCTTTCTGATAATCCTGTGCGGTTGCTTCTTTTCCTGCACCAGGAAAAGTGACTTTATCAATATGGCTAAAACCGGTAATGGCATGCATTATTATCCCATTATTATCAATGATAATTTGTATGACACCATCACGCATAAATACCTTAATCTGACCGATACGACATTTTTGCCGGGCCAACTCATCATCTTTGAAGTGGACTATTTTGCCCAGGATTCTGTCAGCCATTTACAATTATGGGCCGGTAAATCAAAGAATAGCCTGCAATTGGCTATAGATACCCCTTTCCTAAGCATATTTTATACAAGTCCTAATTATTCTTACACTAAGAAAATAGATACTTTTTTGTTTCATTATACCCTGCCTGCCGGGTTGGATTCCGCCACCCGATGGATATTGGAACCAAGGGTGATAACGACGCACAACTTGCAAACGAGGCTTGATGCTGTCATTAATATCCGGTAACCGGAATTTTATTTTTGATCTCTCAGTTTCAACACTCCCAATTCTTTTCCAATCTTTACAAAAGCCTGAATAGCTTTGTCCAGATGCCGCTGTTCATGCGCCGCGCTGATCTGTACGCGGATACGGGCCTGCCCTTTTGGGACTACCGGATAAAAGAATCCTATGACATAAATACCCTCCTGCAATAATTTATCCGCCATTTGTTGAGAAAGTACCGCATCGTATAACATCACAGGAACGATAGGATGATCGCCTTCTTTGATGTCAAAGCCTGCGGCGGTCATTTTTTCGCGGAAGTA
>SCQT01000043.1 GCA_004322015.1 Chitinophagaceae bacterium | reverse complement strand
CCCGATTTTTTAACCGCCTGCTGAACGGATTGAGAACCCTTTAAAAATTCGTTATAAATGTCGGGGTTTGTCCAACCGGGGTTATAGGCGCTGATCACTATATCGTGACCTTTCAGCAGGGAAGCCAACTGTTCTGTATCCATTATGTCGCCTTTGACAACCGTAAGATCCGGATCTTTTACCGTTAACTTTTCCGGATGACGTAAAATGGCAGTAACCTGATGATCACGTGACAAGGCTTCTTTTAAAATGGCAGAACCGACAAAGCCGGTAGCACCAATAAGGGCTATTTTCATATAGTATCAATTGAGAGTGAATTACAAATCACAATTTCCATCTACTGAGCAGGATTTCCCTTCTTCAAGTATTACCAGGTTTTGCTTCTTTTCATACTCACTCCAGCCTTGTTCAAGCGCCTCTGAAAACACTTCCGGTGATTGTGCTCCGGATACTGCATATTTCTGATCAAAGACAAAAAACGGAACCCCATGAATACCTATCCGTTGTGCAGCGGATTCATCCTCTCTCACTTCTTTTTCAAAAGCATCTGAAGACCATAGATCTTCCAATTCTTTCTTATCCAACCCTATGGCAATACCTGTCTGGATAAGCACCGCTTTATCATCAATATTTTTACCTTCCTCAAAATAGGCTTTGAACAAACGTTCTTCCGCTTCATTACCCGGACCTTTGGTTTTAGCGAATTGTATAAGCCGGTGGGCATTGAAAGAATTAGCTACTACTGATCTTTCCTGGTTAAATTTCAGCCCCACCTCGTCCGCCATTCGGGTAGAATATGCCACCATTTGTTCCGCCTGTTGACGGGATATCCCTTTGTTCTCAGCCAGGTGATCATAAATGCTTTTTCCCGCATCTGTTTTTATATAAGGATCCAGCTCAAAGCTGTGCCAAACGACTTCTATATGCTCCTTTTGAGAAAACTCCTGCAATGCTTTTTCAAATTTATGCTTGCCTATATAGCAAAACGGGCATCGTACATCCGACCAGATATCTACTTTCATATTCAATATGGTTTAAAATAATGTGCAAAGATAACACTTATTGATGAATAATTGTTGCAACAAATGTTAAATCTGTATTCAGGCAAATCTTCCCGGATCAAAGGCATTGATATTCATGCTTCTTTCTTTTCCTGAAATAATTTCACTTACCAATTTACCTGTGGCAGGACCTAAACTCATGCCCATCATTCCATGTCCGGCGGCGATTACAATACCGGGAAATTTTTTTAACCTGCCGATATAAGGAAGCCCATCAGGGGAACATGGCCTTAAGCCGCTGACAGCTTGTTTCGCATCTATTTTAGCTTCCTTTAATTCGGGGTAAAATTGAAATAACGTATGCAAAATTCCCAGCAACCTTCTTTCGTTAATCCGGCCGGAATTATTCCCTATTTCCATGGTACCGCTTACACGCAAATTATTCCCCATGGGGGTAACTGCCACTTTTCCTTCAATCAATAAAGAAGGAATATGTATGTTTTTGGGCACCTCTTTTAGTGTCAGGCTGTATCCTTTTCCACCCTGTATTGGCAAAGAAAACGGGAGCGTTTTTAATAACATTCCTGAGGCAGCTCCGCAGGCAATAACCGCTTCATCATACTCCTCATTCCCCTGTAATGTTTTTAGCAATACTTTTTTATTATTGTTAACTTTTAGCCCGGTTACTTTATTTCCCAAAATAAAATGAACCCGTTCATTTTTTAAATGAAGCTTCATATCATACATAAATTTGCCGGGATCTAAGTGAGCATCTCCCGGGAAATAAATACCGCCTCTCACATCCACCTTCAATTCAGGTTCTAATTTCTGCACTTCACCGGCAGATAAGATTGTTGCTTTCACACCGGCTTTGTTGGCAATATCCGCCGTTATCTTTTCTTCTTTTTCTGCTTCTGCCGTTTGATACAGCATCATTAAACCTCTTTCAGCATAGCCGAAATCGAATCCTCCTTCCCGGGAAAACTGCCGGTACAATGATTTGCTGAGCCAACTGATATCACGCAGATAAGGAACAGCCTGCTGCACGTTTTTTTCTTTGGCAGAGCGGTTAAATAACCATAACCAGCGTATCAGTTCTTTATGAGCGCTGAAATGAAAAGCAAACGGGCTGTCTGGCTTAAACATCCATTTCAATCCTTTAGAAACCACACCGGGTGCTGCCAATGGAACCACATGGCTCGGAACGATCATACCTGCATTCAGATAGGAGCAACCGGAAGTGAGGTCACCTTCATCTATTACAGTAACATCCAAGCCTTCCTTATGCAAATAGTATGCAGCGCATAAACCGGTAACTCCACCGCCGATAATGCCGACCTTATTCATAAAAATTCAGTTGTGGGTTATCAGTTGTCCGTTGTGAGTTATCAGTTGTCTGCTGTGAGTTGTGAGTTTGACAGTTTATCATTTTGATCATTTCTGAGATTTGAATATTATACATGGGAGATTGGACGCCTGGCATTCAGCATTTATTTGTGATTTGTATTGTAGGATTCGGAATTCATTTTCTATATCACCTGAAATCCCAGCGCATACGGATCATCTTCTTCATCCACGATGATCGTATTATAACCATAAATCCTTGCCCAGCCTTCAATAGAAGGGATGATGGCAGGCTTCCCGTCTAAAGTGGTTTCCTCTTCTATCCTCCCGATAAACCTGGAACCGATAAAGCTCTCATGGATAAATTCCTGCCCTTTTTTTAATTTTCCTTTGGCATGCCATTGTGCCATCCGTGCTGAAGTTCCGGTTCCGCAAGGCGAACGGTCAATCGCCTTATCTCCATAAAAAACGGCATTACGAGCAGTAGCACTATTATCCATTGGCTTCCCTGTCCACATGATATGGCTTAATCCTCTGATAGTTTCATTTTCAGGATGGACAAAACTATATTGATCGTTTATCCGCTCCCTTAATATTCTGCTCCAGGCAATTAATTGCTCTGCTTTAAAACTTTCTAACCCTGGGAAGTTTGCCTGCGGATCAATAATAGCATAAAAATTGCCACCATAGGCTACATCCATTTGCAACATACCAAGATCAGGGCATTCGGCTGTGATATTTTCAACAGCCATAAAAGATTTTACGTTGGTGATCCTCACAGATTTGACTTTTTTCCCATCCTGCTTATATTCAGCCGTCACCAATCCTGCCGGCGCTTCCAATCTTACGGTTCCGGGAGTTTTAGGAATGATTAATCCGTTTTCAATGGCGATGGTCACAGTGCCGATAGTTCCGTGTCCGCACATGGGCAGGCATCCGCTGGTTTCAATAAATAATACCGCAGCGTCATTGCTGTCATCATGCGGTGGGTATAAGATGCTGCCGCTCATCATATCATGTCCGCGCGGTTCAAACATCAATGCCCGGCGGATCCAGTCATAATGCTGCAGAAAATATTGTCTTTTTTCACTCATGTCATTTCCCTGTAATGCAGGGCCGCCGCCTGCTACCAGTCTTACAGGATTACCACAAGTGTGCGCATCAATACAGAAAAATGTTTTAGGCATATAAAAGCTTTTGGCCTTTAGCCTGAGGCTTTCAGCTTATTTTGTCTTTAGTTAATTGATCATCCACGGTTCTCCATATACCTGAAGGGTTTGCATTTTGTAATTCTTCCGGCAACAAATGATCAGGGAAATTCTGGTAACATAACGGCCGTGCAAAACGGCGAATGCCATCTGCACCTACAGAGGTAAAGCGACTGTCAGTCGTAGCCGGATAAGGTCCGCCATGCTGCATAGATAAACATACATCTACTCCGGTAGGCACCCCATTCATGATCAGGCGTCCGCAAATATTCTGTACCGTTTCCAGTATTTCAGGATGTTGTCTGATATCCTCCTCTGTCGCCATGATCGTGCTTGTCAGTTGTCCTTCGGTATGCAGGACCACCTGCCTCATTTCATCCGCATTTTTACATTTAACGATCAGGGAATAAGGACCGAAAACCTCCTGATGCAACACCGGATTATTTAAAAAAGCAGCGGCAGAGGCTGATGCCAAAGTAGGGGCACCCTGCATTTCTTCCGCCTGCGCTTCAGAGACAGCTTCGGTATGCACCCCTTTTTGTCCCAGGGCATCTTTCCTTTTTTGCCAGAAAGCTTTTGCAATGCCGCGATGTAACATATTCGCAGGCTCAATCTTTTTTATTTCAGCGGAAAGCGCTGTAATAAAAGTATTCAACGACTTACCTTCTATCCCGATGATCAATCCCGGATTGGTGCAAAACTGACCCACACCTTGCGTAATGGAAGCAGCATACATTTTAGCTACTGTTTCAGGCTCATGTTGTAATTTATCCGGCATCAGGAAAACAGGATTAATGCTGCCCATTTCGGCGAAGACAGGGATAGGTTCTTTCCTTTGATTAGCGGTATCAAAAAGCGCTCTGCCTCCTGCGAGCGAACCTGTAAATCCTACGGCTTTAGTCAGCGGATGCATTACCAGCCACTTACCTACTTCAAAGGAAGCGCCATGCACGTGGGCAAAAATGCCTTCCGGCATATTACATATTCCCACAGCTTTCATAATAGCGCCCGCTACTATTTCCGAAGTATGCGCATGAGCAGGATGAGCTTTTACGATCACCGGGCAACCTGCTGCAAAGGCGCAGGCCGTATCCCCTCCTGCGGTGGAATAAGCAAACGGGAAATTGCTGGAGCCGAAAACAACCACAGGCCCGAGCGGCACTAACATTTTGCGTAAATCCGGTTTGGGATTCGGCTTCCTTTCCGGAATAGCGGTGTCAATTCTTGCATCTAACCACGCACCCTCTTCGGCAGCTTTCGCATAATTGTTCAGTTGAAAGATGGTCCTTCCCAATTCACCATTCAACCGCCCCTCAGGTAAATGAGTTTCCTCAACGGCTACAGGAATAACTTCCGACCGGATCTTTTCCAGCTCCACAGCAATAGTGCGCATAAAATCCGCCCGTTGCTTCAGAGAGCATTTTTTATAAGCTAAAAATGCCTGCCACGATTTCTCCATGACCTTATCTACCTCTTCTTTAGTAGCATCTCTGAATATTTTAGTCATTTCCATGATGATATATTTAAAAGTCAAAAAATCCCAAGATCAAAGAACGCTTCATCACTCCATCACCCCATCACTCATCACTCCCTCGCCTCCTCTCTCCATCTCCCAGTCTCACGATCTTACACCATTAAGTTCAGATAATTTCCCAGATCAGGCCTTGTTCTTATTCCATCCTCAATAATTTTTACAATATTTTTTCTCTCTTCTCCTGCAAGTATCAACCTCGGCGCCCTGACATATTCAGAACCTATACCTGTTTTGGAAGCCGCCAGCTTGATGTATTGCACTAATTTAGGATGCAAATCCAGTTCCAATAAAGGAAGGAACCAGCGATGAATTTTTAAAGCTTCCTCAGTCTTTCCGGCCTTTGCATAACGATAAACAGCTACGGTTTCGGCAGGAAAGGCATCTACCAGACCTGCCACCCATCCGTGGGCGCCCATCAGTAAGCAATCCAGGGCCAGTGTATCTACACCGCACAATATCTGAAATCTTTCCCCGAAACGGTTCAGCATCTTTGTCACATTGCTCACATCTCTCGTGGATTCTTTTACAGCAGTAATATTTTTACATTCCTGCAATTCATCAAACATTTCTACCGTCACTAATGTTTTGTAATCCACCGGATTGTTATAGATCATGATGGGAAGTCCGGTGGAATCAGCCACTTCCCTGAAAAAGGTAACTGTCTCCCGGTGGTCGGATTTATATCGCATGGGCGGCAATAACATTAATGCACTGGCGCCTGCTTCCCGGGCAGATTCGGCTTCAGTTACCGCGTCGCGGGTCGCCCCTTCGGCAATATTCATGACTACCGGTATTTTCCCTGCCGCTTTTTCTATAGTAAATTTCAATAAATCATTTTTTTCTTCTTTGGTCAATACGCTTGACTCACCCAGAGTACCGCCCAAAATAACACCGTCTATCCCCGCGTTTATTTGTGCAGACAGATTTTTTTCAAACATTTGAAAGTCTAATTGATCACCCGCGGTAAATGGTGTGGTGATGGCGGGAAACACGCCTTTCCATGTAAATGACATAGCAATAGATTAAGATAAAATTATGGTTGAATGGTTCTATTGTTAAATGGTTTGATGGCTGAATTATTTGATGGTTGAGTACCTTACAACAATACAACAATGAAACAATACAACAATGAAACAATACAACAATATAAGTTTCAGCAAAGATAATAACAGTTTTTGGTAAGGCTTTTGCATAAATTGACTGAAATTTGTACGATTTTGACGATTATTTCTCAAATTCAAAAAATGCTTAAAAGAAATATACTGCTGATCATTGCCATCATTATCATCGTCGTTTTATGGGCAAAGTACCATTCCGAGCATAAGTTATATAAACAGACTTTGCAAGCCAATTATAATTTAGTAACTAAAATGAATGAGCTTCGCCAAAAAGATCAGCAGATGGAACAGGGAATGCAGCAAATGCAAAATACGCAGGCATTAGCTCCGCAATTAAAAGGAATTTTTATTGACAGGAAAAAGTATTTCCGTCAAAACTGGCAAAACTATATTCATGTGTCATTGAATAATTATAAAACCGGGTTTCTTGGAGGCTTGAAAGACATTAAAGTTACTGTCAATAATGATACGGAATTCCCGCTGGAAAATGTGATGGTATCCCTGGAATATTTCAGGGCAAACGGAAAATTATTTAAAAGAAATGATGTCAGTATTGACAACATTCCGCCAAAATCTTCTAAGGAGATCGCTGCGCCGGACAGCCGGAAAGGTATGAAGATAACCGCTACATTTAAACGAATTACCAGCCAGGAAATGAATTTCTGTTATGCCGCAAATAAAAAAACGGAGCCTGGGAATAATGATCCTTATCAGTGTGTTCCGCAGGGAAAATAATTATAACTCTCCGAAGATAAAATTATGTATCGCCTTTGCCAGGGGCGGCAATTGCAGGTCCTTTTCTGAAACAATGGCTTTATCCAATGGAACTCCCCAGTCAATATGCAGGTCAGGATCGTTATAAATAATACCCCCTTCACCGGGCTTGTGGTAGAATGCATCACATTTGTACATGACTTCCGCTGTCTCTGATAACACAGCATAACCGTGGGCAAAACCTTTGGGAACCAATAATTGTTTTTTATTTTCTGCCGATAAAAGTATGGTGAATACTTTCCCATAAGCCGGCGATCCTTTACGAATATCCACGACTACGTCCATGATCTCGCCTTCCAGCGCACGGATCAGCTTGGTTTGCGCATGGGGCGCTAATTGATAATGCAATCCACGTAATACGCCATATACCGAACGTGCCTGGTTATCCTGCACAAAGGAAATGTGGACACCCGATTCTTTAAAAGTATTTTCATTATAACTTTCAAAAAAATATCCACGGTCATCATGAAATACCCTGGGTTCATACACTAATAACCCCGGAAAAGCTGTTTTAATAAAAGGCATATTATATTTATTGTTGGATTGTTCGATTGTTCCGGGTTGTTTCACTATTACTTTATAACGCCTTATAAAACAATGAAACAATGAAACCATTGAACCATAAAACATCATTTTCTTTTCACATACTGATCTTCATAATATTGCTGGTAAGCGCCGCTCGTCACATGCCCCAGCCAGGCTTCATTTTCGAGGTACCAGTCCACTGTTTTTTCCAATCCTTCTTCAAATCGGACCGATGGTTTCCAGCCCAATTCTTTATTTAATTTAGCGGCATCTATAGCATAACGCAAATCATGACCCGCACGGTCTGTAACGAAAGTGATCAGTTTGGCAGAAGTTCCTTTTTCCCGCTTCAATTTTCTATCCATGATTTCACAAAGCAGATGTATCAGATCAATATTTTTCCATTCATTAAATCCGCCGATATTATAGGTTTCTCCCTTTTTACCCTGATGGAAGATGAAATCAATAGCGCGCGCATGATCATTCACCCAGAGCCAATCGCGTATGTTCTCGCCCTTTCCATAGACCGGAACCGGTTTATTATTTTTAATATTTCTGATCGCCAGGGGGATCAGTTTCTCGGGGAATTGGTGTGATCCATAATTATTGGAGCAGTTAGAGATAACTACCGGTAAACCATAAGTGTGAAAATAAGCGCGTACCAAATGATCGGAACCCGCTTTAGAAGAAGAGTAAGGAGATCTCGGATCATAACGGGTCTCTTCCGTGAAAAACCCTTCTTTTCCCAATGACCCATATACTTCATCCGTTGAGACGTGATAAAATAATTTTCCTTCCATACGATCTTTCCAGTGTACTCTGCATGCATTCAGCAAAATACCAGTCCCTAAGACATTCGTTTTAACAAAAGAAAGCGGATCCATAATAGAGCGGTCCACATGACTTTCCGCAGCCAGGTGAATGACCGCATCAAAGTGATATTTTAAAAAGAGATCGTCTATGGTTTGGCCGTCTGTGATATCTGCTTTTTCAAAGACATAGTTGCCCTTATCTTCCACTTCGTTCAGATTCTCTAAATTACCTGCATAGGTAAGCGCATCCGCATTCACGATCTTATATGTAGGATACTTTGTTACAAATAACCTGACAACATGTGAACCTATAAATCCTGCACCGCCTGTAATGAGAATATTTTTTTTCATAAATAAACCTCAGTTTAAAATTCAAAATAATAAATAATAAATAACAAATTCAAAATTGCCAACCATTTTCCATGAGAGGAATTGGTTATTGAGTATTCAATACCCTTTAGGTAAAAACCTACGATCGAAGATTAACGATTTTCGATCCGAAAGTATTGATTGAGTATTGATCATTGAATATTGTTTGTTATTTGAGATTTGTCAATTGTTATTTATCTCCAAGAGCTTCTTTAAAATAATCCAATGTCACTTTCAATCCTTCGCTGCGCGACACTTTTGGTTCCCATCCCAAAAGCTTTTTGGCCTTGGTAATATCAGGCTGACGCTGACGCGGGTCATCCTGTGGCAATGGTTTATAAATAATCTTTGATTTAGCTCCGGTCAGTGCTATGATCTCTTTGGCAAATTCATTCAAAGTGATTTCCGCAGGATTGCCAATATTTACCGGCAGATGATAATCGCTTAACAATAACTTATAAATACCATCCACCAGATCACTGACGTAACAAAAAGACCGGGTTTGCGAGCCATCGCCGAAAACAGTTAAATCTTCTCCTTCCAGCGCCTGGCTCATAAAAGCAGGGAGGGCGCGTCCGTCATTCAGGCGCATTCTCGGCCCGTACGTATTAAAAATACGCACAATCCGGGTATCTACTTTATGAAAGGTATGATAGGCCATCGTAATGGATTCCATAAAACGTTTGGCTTCGTCATATACGCCGCGCGGACCAATCGGGTTTACATTTCCCCAATATTCTTCTTTTTGCGGATGCACATCCGGGTCGCCATATACTTCAGAAGTGGAAGCGACTAATATCCTCGCTTTCTTATCCTTGGCCAATCCCAGGAGATTATGTGTCCCGAGCGATCCGACCTTTAATGTCTGGATGGGCATTTTCAGGTAATCAATGGGACTTGCAGGCGAAGCAAAATGCATGATGTAATCCAAATGTCCGGGTACATGCACGAATTTCGTTACATCATAATGATCAAATTCAAAATCCGGAAGTTTGAACAGATGTTCGATATTTTTCATATTGCCGGTCAGCAGGTTATCCATTGCAATCACCCGGCAACCTTCGCTGATAAATTTATCGCAAAGATGAGAGCCGAGAAAACCGGCAGCTCCCGTGATCAAGACGCGTTTTTTATTCATATTGCTATACTAATGTTTTTTAGGTTTGGGGTTCGAGGTTTGGGGTTTCGGGTTTTGGGGTTTCGGGTTTCGGGTTTGAGGTTCAGTGACCACTTACCACTTACTGCTTACCGATTACTGCTTACCGCCTACAGCATCCTGCTAACTGGCTACTGCCTACTGCTCCTAAACTTCGGGGCTGCCTATTGCTATTGACCACTACTCTCCATCCACCACTCCCCTTCCCACGCTTTCATAATGATATCCCAATCTTTTCATGGAATCCAGGCTGAATAAATTTCTTCCGTCAAAAATCACCTTCGATTTCAATATCTTTTCCATTTTCTCGAAATCAGGCGTACGGAAAGAGCTCCATTCTGTAGCAATGATCAAAGCATCGGCATCTTTTAAACAATCATATTCATTTTCCGCATAAGTAATCTTATCCCCTTTGATGCGTTTTACGTTTTCCATTGCTTCAGGGTCATAGGCCGTAATGGTAGCGCCGGCATTCAGCAACCCATCAATGATATATAAAGAGGGGGCCTCCCGGATATCGTCTGTGTTGGGTTTAAAGGCAAGTCCCCACAGTGCAAAATGCTTTCCTTTCAAATTATTTTTATAATAAGCTTTTATTTTGGGGATAAGAAAAGTCTTCTGATCCTGATTCACTTCCATCACGGCATTTAATATCCTGAAATTATACTGGGTCTTATTGGATGACATGACTAAGGCATGCACATCTTTGGGAAAACAACTGCCGCCGTAGCCTATGCCGGCAAATAAGAATCGTTTCCCGATCCTGCTGTCACTACCCATACCACGCCGGATCATATCCACATCCGCGCCGAATTTTTCACATATATTGGCCATTTCATTCATGAAAGAGATCTTGGTTGCCAAAAAAGAATTGGCAGCATATTTCGTCAGCTCTGAAGAAGCTTCATCCATAAAAAGTATAGGATTTCCCTGCCGCACGAAAGGCTCATACAATTCACCCATGATCTTCCTCGCTCTCTCGGAGGTTGTTCCGATAACCACTCTTTCAGGTTTCATGAAATCCTCTACAGCCACTCCTTCGCGAAGGAATTCGGGATTGGAAATCACGTCAAACTCAACTTTTGTGTTTTTAGCAATGGCCTCTCTTACCCTTCCGACAGTTCCTACCGGAACAGTACTCTTGTTGACAATTACTTTGTACCGGTCTAGTAAAGGACCTATTTTTTCCGCAACTCCAAGGACATAAGACAGATCTGCCGAGCCGTCTTCACCGGGAGGGGTCGGTAATGCCAGGAAAATTATATCCGATTCCTGTACTCCGTGCCTGAGATCCGTCGTAAATTTCAGCCGTTCATCATTCAGATTACGTTCGAATAGCTTTTCCAGCCCCGGTTCATAAATGGTAATTTCTCCTGAGGATAATTTTTTTACTTTTTGTTCATCTATGTCCACACAGATCACATGATTACCTGTCTCAGCAAAGCAGGTTCCTGTGACTAAGCCGACATAGCCGGTTCCAACAATGGTTATTTTCATTTGATTACAATTTTTGCGTATAAATGAGGGTCAACTAAAAAACGATACTATTGCCGAAGTAATATAATGAAGTTGTTCTTCATCCAATTCCGTATGCATAGGAAGCGACAACACTTCATTTTTTATTTCGTCCGTGACCGGCAAAGTTTCGGGAATATCCGCCACACCTTCAAACATTTTCTGGCGATGCGCCGGTACAGGATAATAGATCATGGAAGGAATGTTTTTCTCCGCAAGAAAATCATGCAACGCATCCCGTTTACCCTTTTTAACGAGTACGGTATATTGATGAAAAACATGTTCCGTATTTTCAGATTCAAAAGGGACCTGCAGTTCAACTATGCCCTTAAAAGAATGGGAATAAAAGGCAGCGGCTCTTCTCCTGGCAGCAATATACTCATCCAGGTATTGTAATTTAATATTTAAAACGGCAGCCTGCAGATTGTCCAATCTTGAATTACATCCTACCCAATCGTGGTAATACCGTTTGCTTTGCCCGTGATTGGCAATCATCCTCATCTTATCGCCTAACGCTTCATCATTCGTCATCAGGGCGCCGCCATCGCCATAACATCCCAAATTTTTAGAAGGGAAAAAAGAGGTACAGCCGATATGTGCAATAGTTCCGGTTTTCTTTGAGATGCCATCACTAAAAGTATAGTGGCTGCCGATGGCCTGCGCATTATCTTCCACCACAAACAGATTGTTTTCCTTTGCTAATTTCATCAATGGCTCCATATCGGCGCTTTGCCCGAAAAGATGCACGGGAATGATGGCTTTCGTTCTTTTGGTAATAGAGGCTTTCGTTTGTCCGATATCTATGCAAAAAGTATCTTTATCCACATCTACAAACACCGGCTTCAGCTTTAAGAGTGCAATGACCTCCGCTGTGGCAATAAAAGTAAAAGACGGCGTTATCACTTCATCCCCCGGCTGCAAACCCAGGGCCATCAGCGCTATCTGAAGTGCATCTGTTCCGTTGGCACAGGGAATAACTTTTTTTACACCAAGATATTGTTCTAAATTTCGGGCAAAATCCTGCTCTTGTTTTCCATGAATAAAAGAAGCATTATCAATCACATCCTGAATGGCAGCGTCCACCTGTGGTTTTATTTTCTGATACTGCCTTTTCAGGTCAACCATTTGTATGGGAATCATTCGGATCGGTTATTTTATTTTAAGTTCGCAAATTTACAATTTATACTCATACGTTTGTATCGGAGGATTCAATGGAGTTAACTTTTTTAGTATATGATGTAATTATTCAGGTTTATGCGATGCTGATACGGGTATCTTCTCTTTTCAATCCGAAGGCACGCTTGTGGGTAAACGGCAGGAAAGGGTGGCGACAATCCTTAAAGAATAAGGTTCCTGCAGGCGGGGTGGATATATGGATGCACTGCGCTTCACTGGGTGAATTTGAACAGGGAAGGCCTGTCCTGGAAGCTTTGAGAAGTCTTTACCCGGAAAAATGTATATTATTGACTTTTTTTTCTCCTTCCGGATACACGGTCAGGAAAGATTATCCCATAGTAAACCATGTGTGTTATTTACCTTTAGACAGCCGGAAAAATGCCCGTATCTTCCTTCAAACAATAAAACCAAAGCTGGTCATTTTCGTTAAATATGAATTCTGGTTTCATTTCATCCGGGAAATATCCAAACAGCAAATTCCCCTGTTATTGATCTCTGCCCTCTTCCGGCCGGGTCAACTGTTTTTCAGATCTTACGGGAAAGTATTCAAACAATCATTATTAAGTTATAACCGGATTTTTGTCCAGGATAAAAATTCTCTTGACCTGTTAAAAAATACGGGAATAGAGGAATGTGTGATTGCCGGAGATACCCGGTTCGACAGGGTATTAACAGTGATGGAGCAGTCGAAAGAGATTCGTGCAATAGATACTTTCCTTCAAGGCAAAAGCGCCTGGGTGGCAGGCAGCACCTGGCCTCCGGACGAACAAGTGATCAGGGGCTGCTCAGATCTTATCTCCAAATGGATCATTGCCCCGCATGAAATAAAGGAAGATCATCTTTTATACATAGAAAAATTATTTGGAGAAAAAACAGTTCGCTATTCCATATTAAAAGATGCCCCAGAAAAATTTACGGATAAAACCATTTTACTGATTGATAATGTAGGTATGCTATCCTCTCTATATAGATATGGACAGGCAGCTTATATCGGAGGCGGATTCGGAAGCGGCATTCACAATATCCTGGAAGCGGGGGTGTATGGGATCCCTGTCGTATTCGGACCAAAGTTCCAAAAGTTTAAAGAAGCAAAAGATCTTATATACCTGCAGGGTGCATTCAGCATTACCCTTGAGAATGAATTGAAAGATGTAATTGTCCGGTTAGGAAATGACCTTTTCAGTAAAAGTGCCGG
This sequence comes from Chitinophagaceae bacterium, assembly GCA_004322015.1. Taxonomy (GTDB): domain Bacteria; phylum Bacteroidota; class Bacteroidia; order Chitinophagales; family Chitinophagaceae; genus FW021-bin31. Next base: position 7,859 of record SCQT01000043.1, on the reverse strand, counting down.
AGATATTTGTGCACACTATGTACATGAACATGCAGGAGCTACAGAAAAAATAATCCGGTTTATTCAGGAAAAACGCTTTTTAACCAACTGATAAAATTGCTGAACGCTATCATTATTGTCCTGCCATCCCAGCTTGATTTTCAATTCCCGTTCTATCCAGTAGGAAGCTTCCTCTATATCACCGCATTCATTGATAGTCTGAATAGACCGGTCATACATATTACGATCTCCACGAAATAATTCGTTAATAAAAAGGAATTTACCGTTCAGATCAATGGCTTTTGACAAGTCCTTCACAGAAACAGATTCCGTCAGCTTTGCAGCTAATTCCATATTCTCACGCTTCAACCTGTCATTCAAAGAAGGCTTGTTTGGGGCAATCACTTCATTAAGCTCCCTGGCGGAGTTATTCGCCGGAACGGCGTGATAGGAAGGCTGTGATGGAAGTTTAGGGGCCGGCTGAAAGTGAGGCTGAGATTTTGGCTGATAGGCAGGGGGCGTCTGCTCAAAAATGGTCTCCCGTTCTTCCCTCAAAGGTCTCTTTTCTTCCACCTCCATCTCATAATTGCCTTTAGCCGCGATAATCCCGGTTCTTCCCGGCATAATGACTGCTACCTTTTTCCTGTTATACGGGTCTTCGTTTTTCAGGTTATTTTTAGCACACATCAGTTCAGCATACAGCATTTGTGTATAGTAGGCTATGTCATTAAGGTCTGCTTCATTGTTTTTAAGTTCCTGAAGCTTGTCAATTAATGCAGCTATTTTTTCCATAATGCGGAATGGTTAAAAAAGTTTTATTTTATTTGCAAATACAAAGCTACTAACATTTTAACGCATAGAAAACAAAAATAATACCATGTTCATTGAACCAAGCTGGGCCGGAGAAAGACGCGGATGGATAGAAGTCATTTGCGGTTCCATGTTCTCCGGGAAAACGGAAGAGCTGATAAGGAGGCTGAAACGCGTGGAGATCGCCCATCTTAAGATGAAGGTATTCAAACCCGCCGTTGATAAGCGTTTCCATGAAATGCAGATTATTTCTCATGATGAGAACAGCATCACCTCCGTTCCTCTCGATAATGCCAAAGCAATATTAACGCATTACGAGGATGCAGACGTTGTCGGAATTGATGAAGCACAGTTTTTTGACGACGAATTACCTGCCGTATGTGAACATTTAGCAAAAGATGGTGTCCGTGTAATTGTGGCAGGATTGGATATGGATTTTAAGGGAAACCCGTTTGGACCTGTCCCCCGTTTGCTCGCAAAAGCTGAATATATTACCAAGCTGCATGCCATTTGCGTTCGCTGCGGGAATATTGCCAGCTTTTCTTACCGCAAAACCAATGAAAAAGATCAGGTTTTATTAGGAGCCAAAGACCTATATGAGCCGAGATGCCGGAAATGCTTTTTTGAAGGAAATGCAGGGCACAGCTTTTAGCTTTTCGCTTTCAGCCTTCGGCCTTTAGCTTTTAGCTTTTGGCCTTCAGCCTTCAGCCTTTAGCTTTCAGCCTTCAGCCTTTGGCTTTCAGCCTTCGGCTTATCCTGAAAGTAAAATGCTTTTGGGTCAGATAGCTGAAGCATGCGATAATAATCGCAGTCAATGCCTTGGAAATGGTAGGATAAATATGACAGATATCCACGAAGAATTTCAAAAAGATATAATTCAGCGAAATATTGCACGCTACGATCAGGATATAACGTGCTAATTGTGTCCTTCCTCTTAACATGGATTCGGGGAATACCACAAATTTTGATAAACTGAATCCTGTCGGAAAGCTCACACAAAATGCCATAAGAAATGCGGCAATAGGCGCGCTGATAGTTACAAAAGGCAAATGCAGCAATCTCTCACGCAGGATAAAATGATAACTGATATAATACAGGACAAGGTCTAAAGCGGTAGTAAATCCGCCGCAGGCCGCATACCGGAAGGTGCGAACGGGTATCCACTTTGCGAAAAACGGGATGTAAAAAAAATCTATTATCTTCAGGATGGAACGCCTCACCCTTATTTATTTTAATTTTGGAATATTGTACAGAAGCACAACCGTGCGTCCCTGCATCATCACACCAACATCGTTGCCGGATTTTCTATAAACGCCTTTAGTGTTTGAAGGAAACGCGCACCCACCGCACCATCTACCACCCGGTGATCACAGCTCATGGTCAGCTTCATGATATTGGCTGCTTTGAATTCTCCATTCTTCACCACCACGGTTTCCTTGATTCCACCCACGGCTAAAATGCAGGCATCCGGCGGATTAATGATCGCCGTAAATTCTTCAATTCCCATCATTCCCAAGTTAGAAATCGTAAAGGTATTGCCGCTGAAATCCTGCGGTTGCAGCTTTTTATTTTTAGCCTTATCATAAAGCCCCTTGGCTTCCGCTGCTATCTGGCTCAATGTTTTCTGATCGGCAAAACGAATGACAGGTACAATCAATCCTTCATCCACAGCTACTGCCGAACCAATGTGAATATGCTGATACGTCCTGATAAAATCGCCCATCCAACTGCTGTTCACTTCAGGATGGCGACGCAAAGCCGCGGCTGCTGCTTTGATAATAATATCATTGAAAGATATTTTCACCGGGCTGATCTCATTCATAGCCTGACGGGTTTTGATCGCCTGATCCATATTCACTTCTATCGTCAGATAGAAATGAGGCGCTCCGAATTTGCTTTCAGTTAACCTGCGTGCGATCGTCTTGCGCATCTGGCTGGCTGGTGTATCCTGGTAGCCTTCCTGAGCGGAAGCCCCGGCAACAAACGGCAATACGGATGCAGCGCCCGACGCAGCTCCGGCACTTGTTGCGGCAGCAGCCTGAGGAACAAAACTATCTACATCGCGTTTGATAATCCTTCCCCCGTCGCCGGTGCCTTTTATTTGATTTAAAGGAATATTTTTTTCTTCTGCCAGACGTCTTGCCAAAGGAGAAACTTTGATCCTGCCGTCAGAAGAAATCATTTCTGCGGGGGCGGCCGCAGCAGCCGGTTGTAAAACCTTGTTTTCTCCCTGAAGCCGGGCCGGTTCTTCTTTAGGGGAAGATTTGGTTTTTTCCGCATCCAAAATCACCTGGAAATTGGTACCCGGTTTCCCGACAATCGCAATAATATCATTCACTTTGGCAGCATGATCCTTTTCCACACCTATATACAGCAAAGTACCTTCTGCATATCCAATCACCTCCATAGTGGCTTTATCTGTTTCCACCTCCGCTAATACATCATCGGAGGCTACCTTATCTCCCACTTTTTTATTCCATGCCAGGATTTTCCCTTCCTTCATCGTATCGCTCAGCAGCGGCATCCGGATCACGGTTGCATTTTTCCGGGCTTCGGCTAAGGCAGCCTCATCCACAGATGGTTGAGAGCCGCTTTGCGGCTCACTGCTTTTATCGCCTTCTTTTGAAGGAGCTGGCGGCGCAGTTATAGTTTCTTTTTCCAGTAAAGCCTTATAATCTTCTCCCGGTTTGCCTACTATGGCAATGATACCATTGACTTTGGCAGCTTCTCCTTTTTTAGGCCCAATATATAATACGGTTCCATCCACATACGGGATCACTTCCATGGTGGCCTTATCGGTCTCCACTTCTGCGATCACATCATCGGATTTTATCTTGTCTCCTACTTTTACGTGCCATTCAGCTATCACCCCTTCCTTCATGGTATCGCTCAAAAGGGGCATTCTTATTGCATCTGCCATAATTATTTCTTTCTAAATTTTATCTGAAAATTTTGCCAAAAGTACTGAAAAAAGTCATTTTTCTAACCCAAATCCAAATTCAGATTGTCTTTAAGCATTTGTACCAAAGGATATTTTTTTGCCATCAACTCCCATTGCTGGCGTTGGGTGAGTATCCCGGGACCTTTTTGCCGTTGACTGAGACTTTCATCTACCTGAAGGATCACAATAATAGCCGGATTATGAAAATCTGATTTCAGTATTTCCGCAAAAAGCGTCCTTTCTTCATCTACAAAACTTTTTTGAAGCTCATTACTGCAGCTTAGCATCACTTCCTGTTCGCCGGGTAAAGAAATTACTACCGCCTCTACATGCATGGCTGCCTGTAACCTGTTCTCTTCTTTCAGGCGTTGAATCTCCAGATACCATAAGTCTTTCACCCGGCCCAATTCCAGAGGCATCTCATGAACCGTATCTGCATTTTGCGCTATCTCATTTTCTTTTTTCTCCACATTTTTCCGGATGGAAGAAAGGTCCAATTTCCCCGAAGTATTAAAAAGGTTATTATTCCCGGCGCCCTTTTTATCTAAAACCTCTTTATTCTCTGTATTTGTCTTTTTGAACCGGCCCGGAGATTCTGCGGAAATGGTTTCCACCGGGGCGTCAGGATATTCTTCCGGCTTCTTACTCCCCGGTTTTAATGTTTGATCAGCCGGCTTTTTAGCGGTCACTTCTTCTACCATCAGAATAGCCCTGGGCAAAGGTGGCCGTAACATTTGTGGCTTAGCTGCCGGTTCGGTCACTTTTTTTTTTGAAACGGCTCCGTTGCGTTCATCGGCAATCAATTCTACAGCCTGTTGCAAATAGCTGAGCCTGATAAGACACATCTCGACTAACAATCTCTTATTACGGGCAAGTCTCACCTGGATGGAAGCTTCATTCAGTATATTCAAAGCGGCTATCAGGTAAGCAGTGTCCAACTCTTGGGCAGTCTTTTCATAACGGCTCTTCAGGTTTCCCGTTACTTCTAAAAGTTGAATAGATTGTTTATCCTTGCAAACCAGTAAATCCCGGATAAAAGAAGAAAGACCTTCTAAAAAATGGTCTCCTTCAAATCCCTTTTGAAGTATTTCGTCAAAAAGCAATAATGCAGCCCCCGCATCCTGCTTTTGGATATCCTCTGTCACACGGAAATAATAATCATAGTCGAGAATATTGAGATGCTCCAGCGTGTTTTCATAGGTCAGATGCCCGTTGGTAAAGCTGACAATTTTATCCAGTGTGCTTAACGCATCGCGCATGCAGCCTTCCGTCTTCTGGGCTATCAGATGCAAAGCATCCGGATCGGCATTGATTTTTTCTTTTTTACAAATATCTTTTAAATGGTCCACCGTATCATGAATGGTGATCCGTTTAAAATCGAATATCTGACAACGGCTGAGGATGGTAGGGAGTATCTTGTGTTTTTCAGTCGTGGCTAAAATGAAAATCGCATAAGGCGGCGGTTCCTCCAGCGTTTTCAAAAAGGCATTAAAAGCCGACTGGCTCAGCATGTGCACCTCATCTATGATATACACTTTATATCTTCCTGCCTGCGGCGCATAACGCACCTGATCGGTGAGCGCCCGGATGTCATCCACCGAATTATTGGAAGCGGCATCCAGCTCATGGATATTGAACGACTGCCCGTTATTAAAAGATCTGCAGGAATCACATTGATTGCAGGCTTCTCCATCGGGCGTCCGGTTCTCGCAATTGATCGTCTTAGCTAAAATACGGGCACAGGTCGTTTTTCCTACGCCGCGAGGGCCGCAGAACAAAAAAGCATGTGCCAACTGATTGTTCCTGATAGCGTTTTTAAGCGTAGTGGTAATATGCAACTGGCCCACTACAGTGTCAAAAGTCTGAGGGCGGTACTTTAAAGCTGAAACGACGAAATTTTCCATGCGCTGCTAAGGTAAGGAAGTTTTGGATTTTGGGAAATGGTGTTAAAAAGGATGATGTGCTGATCAATGCAAATTGACAAACATAATATCCCACAAAGCCACTGAGAGCACGAAAGAAAGATTTAGTGTGTTTTGTGTCTTAGCTAGAAAGACAGCTACTCTTTATCAGTTCAAATCCTATTTTTTTCAGCAAACTTTTTTTGAAAAATTTGCTGCCCTGCACTTATCAGCATTGTTACAAAAGCCAACAACCACGAAGCAATGGCAATATAAAGAAACACATTGGGGATCTCTTTAATAAATTCCAAATGAAGCGCTTCCGATAATCGAAAAGTACAAACGGTGTACATTCCCAAGGGGAAAACCATGCCCCAGTATTGGGGATGATAACGCAACGGCAACTTACGTGCAATATGACGCCAGATCCCAAGCACGATGATCAGGGGTATCCACCAGGTGCTCATGGCCCAAAAGAACAGCGTAAATCCTGTCAGAAAAGGCGCCAGCATGACTAAGAAATCCCATCTGCCGGTATTCATGATCAGGAGAGATCCCGCCAGTGTGGTAATGGCCACTGCGCCCATATTGATCCAGAAGGCCGGGGCAAACGACTCTGCCTCCATTTCAAAAAAAGCCATGCGGTATATGATCAGGGTGATCAGGATGATGTAAAACATACAACCGCAGAAAAACATAAACAGGGAGAAAAACAACGTTTTATGGATACCGAAAGGCAATACCTCGCACAACTGGACCGCTAACACAGATAACGCCTGGGTGGAAACTATTGTCAACAGCCACAGGCCGCTGATGGATTTATCTATAGGTGGCTTGCGGCGTTTGATGGTCACTAAAGTAAAAAATGCATAAATCAGGAACAGCCAGGCTGCCAGACTGATAAAAAATAAACCGATACTGAGAATATTCTGACCGGTTTGTAAAATAAATTGTGTTCCCAAAACACAGGTTCCTGCCACGAAAGTGAGATAAGCCGGATTCTTACTGTGATCCATATAATCTGCGAGAAAGCGTTTATGATATTTGAAAAACCGGATCCCGTATAAGATGCATAGCGTAATATAAGCCGCAATATTTATATAAAAAAGCATCTTCGAAAACCAATGAAATGCAAACAAATCCGCTGCCACAGACACAATACCCGTGGCCATGACCATGGCAAAATAGGCAGGGGAAAGATTGGCAATACCTCCGGCAAATATTTTCTTTTTTTCATTCACAGGAAGGACAGGCGGTTTAGATTCCATAGGCTGCTTCTTCAGGAGTTATAAGACTATTTTAGTTTTAAGGGTATCTCTAAAAACAGTAAAGGCTAAAAGTACAAATTTTGCAAAAAACCGGTTGGGGATTTGTGCAGAGAAATTCCCTGGAAAATAAATGCTTTTGGAAAGATAATGCGAAATGGTTTTCTCGTGATACTTCGTTTATAATTCCTGTGTAGACCGTATCTTAACGATACTCAAGGCAGCGCATATACAACAGATTATGATGAAGAAAATAATAATGAAGAAGATAATAGTAAGGAAAGGAAATAATATAACGAACAAATCGGCAATACAACGAGGAGACATTTGAAGAATTTATCAAAATTTGGTAATTTTGTTAAATATAAACTACAGAAAATGGGACGAAACACATCTGTTGCTTTAGGCGATTATTTTGAAGACTTTGTGGACGGCGAAGTTGCATTGGGAAGATATAAAAATGCAAGTGAAGTTATCCGGGCGGGCCTGCGGCTTTTGAAAGAGGAAGAAGACAGAATCAAAGTTTTGAAAAATGCCATCAGGGAAGGTTTTGATAGCGGGATTGCTACAGGATTTAATCATAAAAAGCATCTTGCAACGCTGAAAGCCACAAAACACAAGAATGGCTGAATATTCACTTGCCGAAAAATTGCCGAAAACCCTGAGATTGGAAAAAACTACAACGAAATTGGCTCTTCAATCCTGGGATATTTGTTTAAGAAACATATTATTTTTTACACGATAAAGAATCCAGACGAAATACAAATAATAAGGATACTGCATTCAAGCATGGATTTAAAAAACAGGATTGCTGAATAATGCATTTTATCATCAAAGTATTCCTTATAATAAACCGCTATCTATTTTATTAAATTAGATAAATCCTTTAGAAAGCTTTTTAATGGCCATGGGATTCAGATGGTATTGCAATAAAGCTTCGGATAAGGTATTTTCCACTTCATC
>SCQT01000282.1 GCA_004322015.1 Chitinophagaceae bacterium | reverse complement strand
GCGGCAAAAAAGCGGCTGTGCAGCAGGCAGTGACGGACGGGCTTCGCGCCCTGCTTCCCGATCTGGAAAAGCTCTATACGGACATTCATTCGCACCCGGAACTGTCGATGCAGGAGACGCGCACGGCGGCTCTTGCCGCCGAGCGGCTGCGCGCTGCCGGGTTTGAGGTGACCACGGGTATCGGCAAGACCGGTGTGGTGGGTCTGCTGCGCAATGGTGACGGGCCGACCGTGATGCTGCGCGCCGACATGGACGCACTCCCAATTAAGGAGACCTCGGGCGCCGCTTACGCCAGCACGGTGACGGCTACCGATGCCGAAGGCAACCTGGTGCCGGTGATGCACGCCTGCGGGCACGACATGCACGTGACCTGGCTGGCGGGCGCTGCGGCATTGCTGGCGCAAGCGCGGGCGGCGTGGAAGGGCACGGTTATGGCCGTGTTCCAGCCGGCCGAGGAAACGGCCGCTGGTGCGCAGGCCATGATCGGCGACGGGCTGTTCGAGCGCTTTCCGAAGCCGGATGTCATCCTTGGCCAGCACGTGATGGTGGGTCCCGCCGGAGCGATTGGCGGGCGTATCGGCACCATCACCTCGGCGGCCGACAGCTTTCAGATTCGCCTGTTCGGGCGTGGCGCGCATGGCTCGATGCCGCAGGCGAGCATCGATCCCATCGTGATGGCGGCGGCCACGGTGCTGCGCTTGCAGGGCATCGTGGCGCGCGAACTCGCGCCCACCGAGGCGGCCGTGGTCACCGTCGGCGTGCTGCAGGCCGGCACCAAGGAGAACGTGATCCCCGACGAGGCCATCATCAAGCTCAACGTGCGTACCTTCGACGAAGGCGTGCGCCAGCGGGTACTCGCCGCGATCACCCGCATCGTCAACGCGGAGGCCGCTGCGTCGGGCGCGCCCAAGCCGCCGGAGATCACGCCGCTGGACCGCTACCCGCTCGCCAGCAACGATGCGGCAGCCACGCAACGTGTCGCGGACGCGTTCCGCGGCCATTTCCCGGCGGAGCGCATCCGCGAGGTCGGGCCAGCATCGGCCAGCGAGGACTTTGGCTCGTTCGGCTCCGAGTGGCACGTGCCCTCGGTGTTCTGGTTCGTTGGCGGCACCGATCCTGACATTTACGCCAAGGCCAAGGCGGCCAACCGCATCAACGACCTCCCGACCAACCACAATCCCCGGTTTCTTCCCGTGCTGCATCCGACGCTGGAGACGGGAGTGGAAACATTGCTGGTTGCCGCACGAGCTTGGCTGGCCTCATGACGGCAGCCCGGTCTGCTTTGGCTGCATGGGGGCCGTTTTCATGCATGAACAACTGATCCACGTCCTGCTGACGATGCTCGACCTCGGCGGCACTTTCGTGTTTGCGATCAGCGGCGCGGTGGCCGCCGTGCGGCATCGTCTCGACATTTTCGGCATCATGGTGCTGGCCTTTGCGGCCGGCAACGCCGGCGGTATCACGCGGGACGTGCTGATCGGCGCGGTGCCCCCGGCGGCGATTGC
>SCQT01000042.1 GCA_004322015.1 Chitinophagaceae bacterium | reverse complement strand
CAGCGCCATAGGTCCTTATAAGGGCGGACTTCGTTTCAGATCTACGGTCAGTTTAAGTGTGCTCAAATTTCTGGCATTTGAGCAAACATTTAAAAATAGTCTGACAGGGCTTCCGATGGGTGGCGCCAAAGGTGGTTCCGACTTTGACAGTAAAGGCAGATCAGAGAATGAAGTAATGAAATTTTGTCAAAGCTTTATGACTGAATTGTGCCGGTATATAGGGCCCGACACGGATGTCCCTGCAGGTGATATCGGCGTGGGCGGAAGGGAAATAGGATATTTATTCGGCCAATATAAACGTATCAAAGGGCAATATGCAGGTGTGCTTACCGGTAAGGGGGAATCCTTTAGCGGCAGCCTTATTCGTCCTGAAGCCACGGGCTACGGATTAGTGTATTTTGCTGAAGAGATGTTGAGAACAAGGGGCGAGAAATTGGAAGGAAAAACAGTGACAATTTCCGGATCGGGCAATGTAGCCCAATATACTGTGGAAAAATGTCTGGAGTACGGAGCCAGGGTAGTTACCTTATCCGACTCGCAGGGCTTTATATATGACCCCGAAGGAATAGACAGAAAAAAATTGCACTATTTAATGGATCTGAAAAATTGCAAAAGAGGACGCATCAGGGATTATGCCCGGAAGTTTGATTGCGATTTTATTGAAGGTGAACGTCCCTGGAAGATTAAATGTGATGTGGCTTTCCCCTGTGCCACCGAAAATGAGTTAGATGCCGGGGATGCTGAAACGCTCATTGCCAACGGATGCATTTGTGTGGCGGAAGGATCGAATATGCCCAGCAATGCCGGGGCCCTGGAGGTGATGAAAGCATCCGGTATTTTGTTTGCCCCGGGAAAAGCTGCTAATGCCGGAGGAGTGGCCGTATCAGGACTGGAAATGTCTCAGAATTCCATTCGTTATTCCTGGACGAGAGATGAAGTGGATGACCGCCTCAAAAAAATTATGAAGAGGATCCATGGAATATGTGTGCAGTATGGAAAAGGGCAGGATGGATATATTGATTATAAAAAAGGAGCCAATATCGGCGGTTTTGTCAAAGTGGCTGATGCCATGATCAGTCAGGGGATCGTGTAATTCCCGGAAGCTGACCCTCACCGGGATGCAGCCGGATACTCCGGAAAAAACAGCCTATTTTTACATTTTATTACGGGTGATCCTCACATAAAATGTAAACTCTTTATGGCATTAAGAAAGCATATTAATCCGAGATCCGTTCTCAATCCCAATACAGGCTTCGGCAACGATCCGAATGCCTATGGCGGAAGGTTTGTCAACAGGGATGGTTCAGTTAATATCGTAAGGAAGGGGGTCCGTTTTCAACACCGGGTCAGCATTTTCCAGCAGATGATCACTATGCCTTTGTGGAAATTTATGGTCCTGATCTTAGCTTTTTTCACTGGACTTAATATCGTGTTTGCCATTGTGTACTTCTTTTTGGGGCAGGGAGAATTCAACCGGACAGGGCCTTCTATGCATCCGTTACTTTACCTGGTGCATTTATTCTTTTTTAGCGTGCAGGCGCTCACTACGGTAACGGTAGATTACCGGCAAATTGCCCCTACAGGATTTTGGGCAAGTTTCGTGTCCTCTTTTGAAGCCCTTTCGGGACTCGTTATTTTCGCCATCCTGACCGGATTGGTGTACGGCCGTTTTGCCAGGCCCCGTTCTTTTCTGGCCTTTAGCCAAAATGCATTAATTGCTCCCTATCAGGGCAAAACAGGCCTTATGTTCAGAGTGGTAGGCTATAAAGACAGGCATGATCTCATTAATGTAGATGTGCATGTGAATTTCGGGATCAGTGTGGAGGAAAATGGGAAACCCGTGTATAAGTTTTATTCGCTGAATCTGGAAAGGCATCATGTGGATTCCCTTAATATGAACTGGACTATTGTTCATCCCATAGATCAGAACAGCCCCTTGCAAAACTTCACCATGGAAGATCTGGAGCATGGGCAGGCTGAATTAATGGTGCAGATCACCGGTTTTGATGAGGTGTATTCTGCTATTATTGTCCGCAAGACATCTTATTATTATAACGAGATTATTTACGGGGCCAGGTTTGTTCCCATGTATTATGAAAGTGACGATGATATGACAACCATTTTGGAGCTGAACAAGTTAAATGAATACGAAAAAACAGAGTTGCCTGTAAATTCGTAATTTTGAAACATCATGAATACAATTTCAATTTCCGAAAAAAGCCGCCGGTATTTTGATCTGGAGGATCAATATGGTGCGCATAACTATCATCCTTTACCGGTGATGCTTACGCGCGGAAAGGGTGTGTACGTATGGGATGTGGATGGGAAAAGATATTATGATTTTCTTTCCGCCTATTCTGCCGTGAATCAGGGACATTGTCACCCGAAAATCATTCAGACCTTTGTAGAACAGGCACAACGCCTGACACTGACTTCACGCGCCTTTCATCATGATGTATTGGGAGAATTTTGCGAATATATCACTCAGTTATTCGGGTATGATAAAGTGTTGCTTATGAATTCCGGCGCTGAAGGAGTGGAAACGGCTTTAAAGTTGTGCCGGAAATGGGCTTACCAGGTAAAAGGGATTGCAGAAAACAGGGCAAAAATTATTGTCTGTGAAAATAATTTTCATGGAAGAACTATCTCGATAGTTTCATTCAGCACGGATCCGGCTTCAAAAAATAATTACGGACCTTTTACACCCGGTTTCGAAGTGATCCCGTATAATGATTTGCCTGCTTTGGAAAAAGCCTTGCAGGATAAGGATGTGGCAGGATTTTTAGTAGAGCCGGTCCAAGGGGAAGCAGGAGTGGTTGTCCCTGATGAAGGATATATATCCAAAGCCTTCCAGTATTGCAAAGATGCCCATGTGTTATTCATAGCGGATGAAATCCAAACGGGGCTCTGCCGTACGGGAAAAATGCTTTGTTGCGATCATGAAAATGTGCATCCCGATATGTTGATTTTAGGAAAGGCGCTATCCGGCGGCACCATGCCTGTGTCGGCAGTCCTGGCAGATGACGAGATCATGCTGACCATAAAGCCGGGTGAACATGGATCCACTTATGGCGGCAATCCGCTGGCATGCAGGGTGGGTATCACCGCTTTACAGGTTTTACAGGATGAAAAGATGGCTGAGAATGCGGAAAAATCAGGTAAATACTTCAGGGAGAAATTAAATGAGCTGCATTCCCCACATATCAGGACAGTGAGGGGGAAAGGCCTGCTGAATGCGATTGTAATTGATCATGAAAAAGGAGATGCTGCGTGGGATTTATGCATTGAAATGAAAAACAGAGGATTGATAGCCAAGCCCACCCATGAAGATAAGATTCGTTTTGCACCTCCGCTTGTCATTACAAAAGAACAATTAGATGAGTGCATTGGAATTATCCGGGAAAGTCTGCACATTTTTTAATCAGGTATGCCAGGTATTCAGGAAAAAAGGAAATATATTCAAAGTTCAGGATTGGCAAATGACTTGTTGATCGGTATGGCAGACGGTATCATGTTACCTTTTGCCTTTGCCGCCATGATAAGCTTTATTGTTTCCAGTTCGGAGACGGTCTTGTGGATTTGTATCCTCGAAAGCATCATATTGGCTCTTTCTCTTGGAATCGCTTCTTATTTGACTGTCGTGAACCAGACGGAAGAATATCCGGATGAGAATAATCCTGCTTCCCGCAGTAATTTTGTGCCGCATCTGCAACTGCAAAAGATCATTGCCAATCTCGGTTTAGGCGCTGACGTAGCCGAACAAGCCGCAAAAGATGGTGAAAAATATAAAATCCAATGGAGTGACTTGCTGACCTCTCATAATTTAGGGGAAACAACACCTGATTTTGACAGAGCAAAAAGAAGCGGCCTTTATACTGCCGTCGCTTTTCTTGCAGGGGCATTATTGCCGGTTGTTCCCTATGTTTTTAGTCCTTCTTCGATAACTGCTTTTAAATATTCAGCCCTTATCACTGCCTTAGCATTGATAGTATTTGGATACTGTAAGGCTGTTTACACCGGTCAAAAGCCCTGGAAAGTTATCTGTCGATTGATCCTGACCGGGATCATTGTGGCGGGGGCATCATTGTTGTTAGCCTGGTTGTTTAAAATTTAAAGCGGGCTTACGATTTTGAATGGTGATTTCCGCTTTGTTCCTTCAAAGAAGTTGTCAGATTGAAAGCCTGAAGGGCTTTAATCATGATCATTTTCTCCTCAGGATTTTATTCCCTACAGCACATTCGAGACAACGTTTTTCCATGCAATAATTTTTAGTGAGTTGGAGAAGGGACTGACTATCCCAGGCGGAAGTATTGGCAATGCCCTCCTGCTCCCATTCGCGCGTGTAGCGGTTATTTTCGGAAGGCAGAGAACGCATCCACTGGAAAGCCCGGTCCAAATAAATGCCGTTCATCTGAAATTGATCATACAGGGCCAGCATCGGGCAAATCGTATTGATCAAAATATTTTCGATCATGCTTTTACCCAGGTGTTTTTTCTTTTTGGGCAAAGGCTGTTCTTTGGGTCTTTCATTGGATTTTATAAAATGATAATGACCATCCCAATAAGAAGACGCATTTACATCGAATATTTCATGAATTGTCTGAACGGATTTTGTCTCTAAGATTTTGGAGAACAGATGAGATGAATGATGAATTAAGGCGGCAAACTGGGCCAATCGGATCGAGGGAAAATTAGAAGGTCGCATGCGCATCCATTTCCATAAATGAGGCTGAATTGGAGAAAGATGATATTTCTTTTGCAGGAATGAATATTCCTGTTGTAATGTTTGAGGGTATTCTTCTCTAAATTTCTCGTTAAGCATGCCGGCTTGCCCGAAAAGAAGCGATTCAATCTGAAGTAAGTTATGCTTGTGCAATGCAATGACTTTAAGCGGCAAAGCGGAAGCCAGTGATTCGAAGGCGTCCCCATTGACAGGAATTCCGAAATTTCTTGCTATAGCCTTATAAAATGTTTCTTCCCAGTTGTTTTGATTATCCGCCATCCATTGGGTGAACAGGCCTGTCTTCTGCTGCCAGCGTTCCACGAGCAATCTGTCCTTCCAGTTGAACCATGTTAATCCATCCGTTCCGTTCAGTTGTCCGGCACATAAAATATTCCCGTTATGTTCCATGAGTTGTGCATATCGCTGAAGCAGGATCCCGGGTATCCGCCCCTTTAATTCCAATGTGGAAACATAAGCAGGTAGTCCGTTCTCATCAGGTAAATCAAACTCATTGACCACGTGAAGAATCAGGTTGTTGTAATCTTTGCTGTGACCATGGCCGTGCTTGATCCAATCGGAAGCAAGCAGGTGAATCTCAATATTTCCCGCCATGGTTACCCCGTCAATTTGGATACGCGCTTCCAGGAAATCGGGTCCCGCATTTTGATTCCATCTTCCGGGAGAAATGATCTGAACTTTTTCGCCTTTTGCAGTTTCAAGTCTGTCAGTATTAAAAAGGCGATGCAGCCATACATATTGCAGCAACTTTTCAGTGAGTAGCATAATCAAAGGTTTATGACCTAAAGATAAACAAAAACCTGAATGAAAAAACAGGTTCGGTTATTAAACTTTTTACAGGAACTGTTTGAATAAAGTAAAAAATAAAATATCTTGCCTGAAATTACTCACTTGGCTGTTTCTCACGATGACATGAATAAAAAACTAAATAAATTGGAAAAGAAGTTCAATAGGCGATTCAAAGATGTCTATGAAGCACTGAATTATTCGAGAATGATTTGCCGAGTGACCAATTTGTTTGCGTCCATAAATCATTTATTGTAGCAATATCGGGGATTCAGGCGATTGAAAACAACCGGATATTTATTGCAGATGGGATCATTCCAATAGGCGATACTTATCATTACCAATCTTTTAGTATGGTAGAAAAGATAGGTTGGGGAAATAACTGAGCATTTAATCTGAAAGGGAACTATAAACCTTCCAGTGCCTCGGTTATTTTTGTTTCTATATCTCTCTCAGGAATATCTTGCTTTATGAATTTTTTTCCCGTGATATGTTCAAACAGTTCAATATAACGATCACTCACGCTCTGTACAAATTCATCGCTCATATCAGGGACTTTTTGTCCTGTTTTACCCTGAAAACCATGTTCCATCAGCCATTCGCGGACAAATTCTTTACTCAACTGGCGCTGCGGTTTTCCGGCTTTTTGATTTTCTTCATAAGTATCCGAATAAAAATAGCGGGATGAATCGGGTGTGTGTACTTCATCAATCAGATATATGGTATTGCCGAGCTTCCCGAATTCATATTTGGTATCCGCTAAAATCAGTCCATGCTTTTTAGCCAATTCTTTACCTCTTTCGAATAATGCTAAAGCATATTTTTCTAATTGATCGTAATCTTCTTCTTTGATCAGCCCTCTTGAAATAATCCCTTCCCGTGAAATATCTTCATCATGGCCTTCATGTGCTTTTGTGGAAGGGGTGATGATGGGAGAGGGAAAGAAATCATTTTCTTTCATGCCATTGGGAAGCGGCACCCCGCAAAGTTCACGCCCGCCGCTTTTATATACTCTCCACGCATGGCCGGTGAGGTTACCACGCACTACCATTTCCACAGGAAAAGTTTTACATTTTAATCCGATGGTGACATTGGGCAATGGCACATCCTGTATCCAGTTAGGAACGATATCTGCCGTAGCATCCATCATTTGTGCAGCGATCTGATTCAGCACCTGACCTTTATAAGGGATTGGACGGGGCAAAACCACATCAAAGGCAGAAATGCGATCGCTGACGATCATGACCATTAGACGATCATCAATGGTATAGACATCGCGTACTTTGCCTTTGTAGAAGGCAGTTTGACCGGGGAACTTGAAGTTAGTTTGTAACACAGAAATTGTTTGAAATATGAAAATCTTTTATTCTTTCGTCTTGCAACCTTATAAAGGGTCGCATTTGATTACAAAATTAATACAGAAAATCATTTGCTCTTTTCCAATGCCTGCTCAATATCCTGTAAAATATCTTCTACGTTCTCGAGCCCAACCGATATTCTGATTAAACCGGGTGTGATGCCTACCTGCTGCCTTTCCTCCTCAGTCAGTTTAGCGTGAGTAGTGGAGGCAGGGTGAGAGGCAATGCTTCTTGTATCTCCCAAATTGGCAGTTAAAGAAAGCATTTGCAATGCATCCAGAAATTTTTTCCCGCTTTTCAATCCGCCTTTTAGCTCAAAACAAACAATCCCCCCGCCCGCACTCATTTGCTTTTTGGCAATGGCATATTGGGGATGAGATTGTAAGAAAGGATACTTTACCCAATTCAAATGCGGATTATTCTGCAGCACTTCCGCAATATGCAGCGCATTTTGCGAATGGCGTTCCATCCTGATGAATAATGTTTCCAGGCTTTTACTTAAAACCCAGGCATTGAAAGGCGATAAGGAAGGTCCGCTGTTTCTGCAAAAAAGATAGACTTCCCGTATCAGTTCTTTTTTACCGCAAACGACCCCCCCCATCACTCTGCCTTGCCCGTCAATCCATTTGGTGGCGGAATGGGTAATTAAATCCGCCCCGAATTCTACCGGTCTTTGGAGAGCAGGAGTTGCAAAACAATTATCTACGTTGAAGATCAGGTGATGTTTTTGAGCAATTTTTCCCACCGTTTCCAGATCAATCAGATCCAGACCGGGATTGGAAGGTGTTTCTAAAAAGATCATTTTGGTATCGGGGCGGATGAATGATTCCAGTTTATCCACCTGATTGGCGTCGAAATAAGTGTGTGATATGCCCCAACGGGGTAAAAACCTGGTAAGCATACCGTGAGTGGAACCAAAAACAGCGCGCCCGGATAAAATATGGTCACCGGCTTTTAATAAAGCCATAAAGGATGCAAACACGGCGCTCATGCCTGATGCGGTGGCATGAGCAGCTTCCGTCCCTTCCAGCGCAGCCATTTTATCCTGGAACTCTGTGACAGAAGGATTAATAAACCTGCTGTATATATTAGCACTTTTTTCTCCGGCGAATACTGCACGCATTTCTTCCGCATCGTGATAACAAAAGCTGGACGTAAGAAACAGCGGAGTGGAATGCTCCATTTCAGGAGTCTGCGCGGTTTGTATTCTGACGGCATCGGTTTCCGGATGAAATGAATTATTTTTTTTAGACATGGTGTTTTAATGATAAAAATAGAAAGATAATGGTTGGGAAGATGGATCGTGGATCGTGATCCGAAGTTTCGGATCGTCAATTATCCATTATCCTTTACCAATTAGCAACTAATTCACCTTCACTTCCCAGGTGATTTGAGCGCCTGCTCTCCGCAGTGTTTCGGCCACAGAGCAATATTTCTGCATAGATAATTCTGCTGCGCGGTCTGCTTTATCTTTATCAATACTTCCCTTCAGCATGAAAGCAATATGTGCTTTATACCATAGGGCAGGCTCTTTACCCTCTTCCCGGTCGGCAACGATGTTTATATGAAAATCTTTAATTTCCTGCCGTTGTTTTTTCAGGATCATAATAACGTCAATAGCGGTACATCCGCCCAGCCCCATCAGCAGCATCTGCATGGGACGTACGCCATTGTTATGTCCGCCATGATCCGGAGCAGTATCCATCTGTACCTTATGACCGTTTTCATCGGTAGCTTCCATATTGAAACCGTCATCAATACGGTGCAGGCTTATCGTTGTTTTACTCATTTGCTTAAAAATTAATGGATGCAAAGTTAATCAATGCAGTGCTTTTGCCTGTCATATTTTAGTATAAAGCAGCGGCGATGATTTACAAAGATCAAATTTTATTGCTTTGCTTTTATAAATCCTATTATATTTGTGGACTATTTAAAAGTATTTTTATAAATCTTAAAAATTAATTGACACCATGAGTGAAAACAAGCCATTACATTATGATACGCTGCAGGTACATGCAGGTTATAAGCCCGAGCCCACTACCAATGCTGCTGCGGTGCCCATTTATCAAACTACCTCTTTTGTATTCAATGATGCGGAACATGCTGCTGATTTGTTTGCATTGAGAAAGTTCGGGAATATCTATACCCGCATTATGAATCCCACTACCGATGTACTGGAGAAAAGAGTGGCTGCATTGGAAGGAGGTGTGATGGGACTGGCAGTCTCTTCAGGACAATCGGCTGAATTTCTCGCTTTACAAAATATCCTGCTTCCGGGGGATAATTTCCTTGCTTCCTCTTACCTGTACGGCGGCACATATAATCAATTTAAAGTAACGTTTAAGCGTTTAGGGGTGGAAGCCAGGTTCGTGCAATTGGAAAAACCAGAGACTTTTGAATCAAGGATAGATGAAAACACCAAAGCTATTTTTATAGAAACCATTGGTAATCCTGCTTATGCGGTTCCCGATCTTGAAAAAATAGCGGCTGTGGCTCAAAAGCACCAGATTCCTTTGATTGTGGACAACACTTTCGCAGCAGCCGGATATCTCTGCCGCCCGATTGATTATGGCGCCAATGTAGTAGTTCAGGCTGCTACCAAATGGATCGGAGGTCATGGAAACAGCATAGCCGGTGTGATTGTAGATGCCGGTAATTTCAACTGGGGAAATGGGAAATTCAAACAATTTACTGAGCCTGATGAAGCTTATCATGGCATGAAGTTCTGGGAGATATTCGGTTCTGACGGTCCTTTTGGGAATATCGCTTTTGCCATCAGGGCGCGTGTATGCGGACTGCGTACTTTCGGTACGGCGCTTTCCCCCATGAACTCATTTTTACTGCTGCAGGGATTGGAAACGCTTTCACTGCGTGTACAACGGACGGTGGATAATGCTTTGGCGTTGGCAAGGTGGCTTGAAGGGCATCCTAAGGTAGAGTATGTAAGCTATCCGGGGTTGGAGAGCAATAAGTACCATGCGTTGGCTAAAAAATACCTGAAAAACGGTTTTGGCGGTGTACTTTCTTTCAAAATTAAGGGCGGGAGTCCTGCGGCGGATAAGTTTATCAGCAAGTTACAATTGATCTATCATCTGGCTAATGTCGGAGATACTCGTACGTTAATTATCCATCCGGCCACTACCACGCATCAGCAATTATCTGAAGCCGAGCAAAAATCAGCCGGTGTGGAACCGGGATTATTGCGGGTTTCTTTGGGAATTGAGCATATTGATGATATAAAAGCAGATATGATGCAGGCATTTGATCAGGTTTAATTTATTTTTGCACAATAAGTATTTTATTGACGAGAATAAAACGTGACCGCTTTGTCATCATTACAAACATTTTGTTACAAGAAATCTTTTCCACTTGAATCGGGCAAATCTTTGCCTGAATTGCAGATTGGTTATCATACTTACGGTAAATTGAATGAGGCGCATGACAATGTGATCTGGATCTGTCATGCGCTTACTGCTAATTCCAACGTGGCAGACTGGTGGAGCGGGCTTACCGGCGAAGGAAAGGTGTGGGATCCGCAGAAATATTTTATTATCTGTGCAAATATTTTGGGTTCCTGTTACGGAAGTTCAGGCCCGGTGAGCATCAATCCTGAAACGGGAAAACCTTACTACAGCCATTTTCCGCTGGTGACTATTCGTGATATGGTGAAAGCCCATATACTGCTGCGGCAACATCTGCTGATAGAAAAAATTGACCTGTTGGCAGGCGGGTCTATGGGTGGTTACCAGGTGTTGGAGTGGGTTTTGGCTGAACCGGAAAGGATTGAGAAAGTGTTTCTGATCACCACCGGAGCCTCGGAAAGCGCCTGGGGGATTTCCATTCATACTGCCCAACGTTTGGCCATTGAAGCAGATAATACCTGGTGTGATGATTCGCCGGATGCAGGGAAGAACGGCATGAAAGCGGCCCGTGCTATCGGAATGCTGACATACCGGAATTATGCCACTTTCGTGAACAGGCAAACTGATCCGGATAATACTAAGATTGATCATTTTAAAGCCTCCTCCTATATCCTTTACCAGGGAGAGAAATTAGTGAAACGTTTTAACGCCCAATCTTATTGGCTGCTGACCAAAGCGATGGACAGTCACAATATCTCCCGGGAAAGGGCAGAAAAAACAGAGGATACACTAAAAACCGTCCTGCAGAAATCACTTATTATCGGTATCACGAGCGATATTCTTTGTCCCGTAGAAGAACAACGTTTCCTTGCACGCAATATGCCTAATGCAGCCTATTATGAAATAGATTCTCTCTATGGGCACGATGGCTTTCTGATCGAGTTTGAGAGGATAGGGAAGATTCTGCAGGAGTGGATGAGGTGAAACGGTTTTATGTTTCGGGTTTCAGGTTCCATGTTTCAGGTTTCAAGTTCCATGTTTGTTCATGCCTAAAAAACGTTGACCACTTTAGCTAAGTGTTAAACGTTTATATTTTACATATGCTGGAGTGATATTTGAGCCGGAGGATGTTTTCCCATAGCCCGCAGGGCCGTTCCGTG
>SCQT01000041.1 GCA_004322015.1 Chitinophagaceae bacterium | reverse complement strand
TGAAAAATGTAAAAATTATACCAGAACTTCTATTGAGAGGATGTATTCAGTCTATAAATCGGTCGAATATGTTGTAAAGAATAATCTTGAAGGGGATATGGTAGAATGCGGCACCTGGCGCGGGGGGAGCGCCATGATGATGGCCTATTCTCTTATGGAATTTAACGATTTAAACCGGAATATTATTCTATATGATACTTATGAAGGAATGTCCGAACCGGGTAACAATGATAAGACATCTTCCAATGAAGAAGCAGCTGCTTTATTAAAGGCAGGAGAGCATGAGAAAGAAAATTCGGTATGGTGTTTAGCTTCGATGGAAGATGTAAAGGAAAATTTGATCAATACCGGTTATCCGGAGAAAAATATCTATTTTATTAAAGGAAAAGTTGAAGATACTATTCCTGAACAATCCCCCAAGAATATAAGCCTGCTTCGGTTGGACACCGATTGGTATGAATCTACTTATCATGAACTGATCCACTTGTATCCGTTATTGATACCAAAAGGAGTATTGATCATTGACGATTACGGACATTGGTTGGGTGCAAGGAAGGCTACCGATGAATATTTCGAGGAGTCTAAAACTGCAGTTCTTTTAAACAGGATTGATTATACCGGTAGGTTATGTATAAAACCATGATAGTACTATTTTTAAAATCAAGTCTATTCCTAAAATATTGAACATTGATGGGTATTGTCCGTAAGCAAAGTATTCGCTCATCTGTTTTTATTTACCTGGGGTTTGCCTTAGGCGCTTTTAATTTCTGGCTGCTGCCCAAAATACTTACCGGTGAAGAGTTTGGATTAGTGCGGGTGCTGATCAGCGTGAGCACGCTGCTGGCAGGATTATGCAGCTTAGGAACCCAGCCTCTTATCACTCGTTTTTACCCCTATTACCTGTCTTACGAAAAAAAGAAAAAAAATGATCTGTTAGGGTGGACTTTATTGGTAAGCTTGGCGGGCTTTGGCATCATGGCGCTGCTCACCATATTATTCAGGGATCTGATCGTCCGTAAATTCGAGGGCAATTCTCCCTTATTTATCCATTATTTTTATCTCATTTATCCGTTTACACTTTTTATCCTGCTGTATAGTTTATATGAAAGGATCGCCTGGAGCAGGCAGTTTACCGTGACCTCCAATTTCCTGCGTGAAACGGGCGTCAGGTTGTTTACCCTGATCATTATCTTTTTTTTATGGCTGCAATGGTTCAGTTTTAATCAGTTCATTACCTGGTACAGTCTTCAGTTCGGAGTGGTATTCATCATCATTTATATTTTTCTTGCATACAGGCAAAGCGCCCATTTTACCCTGAAGATCAGCAGGACCACCGGCCATCTCTACCGGCAAATGATCTCCTATTCAGGCTATATTTTCGGAGGGAGCCTGTTTGTGCTTGTGGAACAATTTTTTAATACTATTTTATTAGGAAGTCGCGTGAATCTGGCTACCGCCGGTATTTTCGACATTGCCAATTTTATCGCTACCTTTCTGTTAGTGCCTAAACGCAGCATGCAGGCGGCAGCTTCCGCCACGATCGCCACCGCATGGAAAGACAATGATTTGGGACGGATCGAAAGGGTGTATAAAAAATCAGCCGCCACCCTGCTTATCACCGGATTATTTATTTTAGGGCTGATCTGGCTGAATATTGATCATATCTTTGATCTGTACAAACCCGAATACCGGAGCGGCAAATATGTGGTATTGTTGATAGGATTGGCTAATCTGGTGGATCTCGGCACAGGCCTGAATTACGATATACTGGTTAATTCCAGGTTGTGGAAAATACATTTTTTCATATCCCTGGCATTGACGGCTTTTTTTCTTCCCGTGACCTATTTTTTTGTAAGAGCTTACGGATTGATGGGTTCTGCTTATGGGATCCTGGTTTCGCTGATCGTGTATAATCTCGCCAGGTATATTTTGATCTGGTGGAAATTCAGGATGCAGCCTTTTTCTGTAAAAACGATCTGGATATTGCTGACGGCAATCATTGCGTATGCTGTTTCCGCTTACATAATTCCTTCTTTCAGAGATATTTTTGTGGATGGCGCGGTGAAAAGTTTTGTCTTCTTTATATTGTTTGCCGCCGGTGTGCTTGGCGGAAAATTGTCGGAAGATGTGACGGAATTATACCGGATGACACTGATGAGATTAAAATTAAAGAAGGGCATTTAAAAACTACTGTACTGACAATTTAATTTTGTAATATTCACCATACATGAAATTCCAAAACCCAATTCCCAAATCACAAATAAGAATCAAAATCAAATTTTCAATCCCGAAGCTTCGGAAGGCCTGTGAAGTTCAGGGAACCGGATTTCTACTAAGGTTGTGGTCTGTAAAATATAAGTTAAGGTAATATTACATAATAAAGGAATAGTTCCCTAAGCAATATAATATTTTGCGGCGTTAGATGGAACTCTCTTATAATCCGCCGATGGCGGATGTCAGGATTGTAGCATGGTCAAGTAGGAAGATGAACAGAACCCGCCTTTGGCGGGTGAAAGGATTCCTGAAATCATTCAATCCATTGTGTAAATATTATTTGAAGATGGATTTGATGGAAAGTGTCTGCCATAGTACTAAGTAGTAATTTTCAGCTAAAATTAAGAGCTTATTTTATACCCTCTTCTCAAAATCATGTCACTCCTGCGGAGTTCTTAATATCGGGAATTGTTAACTTTTTCTACGATCTTGTCATCCGCCTGCGCGGATTCCCATCATCTCAAAATATTATTCCGCAGTTATTCAAAATCTTTATTCTCCTATTTCCTTCAACATTTCCTTCACTGCAGCTTCTAATTGTGGATCCTTCCCGTTTAGTATCCGGTTATACGGATCGGGAACTTTAATATCCGGTTCCAACTCATGGTTTTCTGTGAAATGATCCTGGCCGATGCCCTGCGTGGCAATCATGGGAATACCGAAAATAATATCCTGATCTATCTGTGTCTCCCACCAGACGGCGGTTCCGGTGCCGGGTACAGGCATACCGATCAGTTTTCCTATCCCCAATTCCTTATAAACATAAGGGAAAATAAATGCATCGGAATAGTTTGACTGGCTCATCAGCACGCAACTCGGCTTAGTCCATCTGTTCATGGATCCCCCGCCCGGAACAACCTGCCCCTGCGGAGCAAATTTCAAATATAGTTTCCCGCTTAAAAAAGCGGCTAAATCATCATGCAACCACCCCCCGCCATTAAAACGGGTATCCACGATCAACGCTTTTTTATCCCAATTTTTCCCAAGTACTTTATTAATGACGGTCCGGAAGCTTGGATCGTTCATTGCCTGCACATGAATGTACCCGATTTGTCCGTGAGAAAAGCTGTCTGTCATCGCCTGCATCGTGTGCACCCAACGCTTGTACATCAATCCCCGCTCTTCGCCTGCGGGAATGGGTTTGATCACTTCATCCCAGCTTTTCCCGGTCCCCGGATTTAAAAAAGATAAACGGGTATAAACTCCCGCCTGATGATTTAATAACTTAGCCCAGTCGAAATTGCCGGTGATCTGTATGCCGTCAATTTTTTCAAGGATATCACCCTTCCTGACTTTTGTCTTTCCGTTATCCATAGGGCCGCCCGTAATGACTTCTTCAACCTGCACTCCGTTCCCACCGAGCGTATCATTATATAACATTCCGAGCGATGCAGTTTCATCAGGATTGTCAGGATGGGGGCGATAATAGGCGCCGGTATGAGACACATCCAATTCTCCCAACATCTCACTTAAAAGATCCCGGAAATCATGGTCATTATTTATATAAGGAAGGAATTGCCGATAAAAATCGTGATAATAGTTCCAGTCAACCCCTTGCAGCTTCGGATCAAAAAGCTTTTTCGTCACCTGCTTCCAGGCATGTTCAAAAATATATTCTCTTTCTCCGGCAGGATCCCAGTTAAAATCAGCCCGGATGGGTAAAGGGGTGGCTGTTCCTTTTGAAATATCAATGCTGCTGATCTTGCCTCCCGCGAGGACGAACAACACTTTACCCGCTGTATCTATCGCCAAGCTGCCGCCCGAAGGAGAATTCAAAGGAGCCAGTATTTTGGTATCATGCGTTCTCGTATCTGTAGTCCATAAATTATATCCGCCTTCATATTTCGCCAGATAGTATAAAGTTTCACCGTCTTTAGAAAGGATATAATCGCTCAGCAAAGAAGAATTGATCGTTAATCGTTTAGTCCGGCTGTCTAAATCATTCAGATCGAATTGCAGGACATTTTTTTCCTGGTTACTCTTCACTTCAGGCTTTGGGTTTTTACCTTTCCTTTTTTTTGTTTTTGCATCCGGGGTGACCGGTTCAGGTGTAACAGATGCAGTATCTTTCTTTTCCGCTTTTTGTATTTCCAGGTCTTCTTTACTTAAATTGAACTGATCAAAAGCCTTTTTATCAAAAAACATGATATACACATCGCTCTGGCTTCCTCTGCTGGGGTTCTTCATTCCTTCACGGCTTGTCTGCCACATCATGGCTTTGCCATCCATGGCCCATTTGGGCGTTTCATTATCAAATCCGCTCTGCGTTAAATCCACCCGTCCTCCCGTACCGTCAGCCCTGATGAGATCTATTTCACTGCGTTGAAAGGTGCCTTCACCCGAATTAGCCAATATCCATTTACTATCCGGCGACCAGGTATAGTACTGGTCCCCGTCACTATAGGAATAGTTTACTCCGTAAGGGATCACAGTCACCGTCTTTTGTGTTTTCAGGTTATATACTTTCAGCACATTGCGTTCTTCCAGATAGGCGATCTTTTCCCCGTCGGGAGAATAAACCGGTTGAAATTCATCTTTGGGTGTGGCTATGACAGGCGTATC
>SCQT01000040.1 GCA_004322015.1 Chitinophagaceae bacterium | reverse complement strand
TTTAACGGAGATATATTCATGTCCATCTTTTATAAATCATTTCGGCAAATATCTGACTTTATAGATTTAAAACTTGTGTGTACAGGGTAGCTGCCGGCATAGGCAGGGATTTTTCTAGTCTCGCACGTGCGGGATTGGTTACTTTTCCATCATGGGAAAAGTAACACAAAACCAATTTGAAAGAAAATCAGCTACCTAATTGTCATCATATCGCATCATAGCGTGTGATTATGTAAGTGCTTAAGATAGGTTAAAGATTTTTAAACATAATATAATCCATAGTTGTTGTTAAGTCATTCATTTTAAAAATTAAACGCTATGGCTGATTATATGGATGAACTGCTGAAGGAATTGCAATGGGAGTCGGAAAAAACGCGTAAGGCTTTATCCCGTATTCCGGATGATAAATTTGCATGGAAACCTCATGAGAAGAACAGACCCCTTGGTAAATTAGCTTCACATATTGCCGAATTACCCGGATGGATACCTTTTGTACTGCGTGAGAAAGAACTGGATTTTAATAATCCCGTTACTTTTTTGGGGCACTCCTTCGATAACAAAAAAGACCTGATGGATTTTTTCGATAAAACATTGAGTGAAGCAAAGAAGGCATTGCAGGAAGGGAAAGATAAGGAGCTTAAAAAAGAATGGTTTATCAGGAAAGGAGATGTCATTTTAGTAAAAGCCACTAAAGGGGATATCATTCGCCGTATGAGTTTTAATCACGTGGTTCATCATCGTGCACAATTAGGATTGTATTATCGCCTGCTGAATGTGCCCGTGCCCGCCACTTATGGACCGAGTGCGGAGGAGCAGGGGTTTTGAATGATTTAATGAAATACAGAAATAGCTGACAGGGAAGCTGAGTATAACAATAGTGCTTTAAACAGGCAAGAGGCTATGGATCAGGAGGCAGTCAATAAGTAAGAATAATTACATTCTATTCTATACCGGACTATGTAAATGCATTTCGAAAAGTATCCGTTTTTTCTATTTCTTTTAAAGAACGGAGTTTAGGTGGATGGTCTGCATGTTCGTATAATTCTTTTTCCATCCATAGCACATCATGCCACTTCTTAAATTTATATCCCACATGATGATATACACCAACCGGAGAGAAGCCCATCGCCTTATGAAAAGATTCACTTTTGGCATTTGGTAAAGTGATTCCTGCATATACGTTCACTATTCCCTGTAAGCTGATCAATTGAAAGAGCGCGGTATATAATTTTTTTGCAATCCCCTGGCGATGAGCGTCTTCCCTAATATATACAGAAGATTCCGCAGACCAGTCATAGGCTTTGCGTTCACGGTGACGGCTTGCATAAGCATATCCGACCACTTGCCCGTTCAGCTCAGCGACCAACCAGGGATAAAAGGATATTACCTTTTCAATGCGTTTTGAAAACTCAGCCAAAGATGGAATGTCATACTCAAAAGAAATAGAGGTATTCAATATGTAGTGACCGTAGATATTCAATATCTCTTTATGATCTTTTGTCTCTATTAATCGTATGGTGGTATTATCCGGCATAAAAGACAGGCAGGCGAATGTAAGGTTAAATTCAAAAAGAAATTCCTTTTTTTATACGTATTAATACCTCTTTTCATGTTTCAGGTATTTATGCTCTTGTTCCGGGTGAGAGAGGGGAGTACATTTGTGGTGGTTCTTATGATCACGGGTTTTACCCCCAATCGTTCTTTGAAACAGCCATATACAACTGATAATATAAAGGATCAGCAGGGAACTTTACAATGATTTCCATTCTATCTATGATCCCCTATTCCATTGTTTATTTCCATACCATTGTTCACCTCAAAAATTTAAATCATGAAAAAGACAATTTTAATTTCCTCGCTGGCGATAACCTGTGTTATTGCCCTGGCATCTCCAAGCGCTTATGCTTCCGGGAGTGGGGAGAAGCCGGTTTCTTCAAATACCAAAGCCATGAAGACGTTTATGCAAAATTTCCCACAGGCTAACGATGTTACCTGGTCTGTAGTAGAAAAGGAGCCTGTAGCGTCCTTTATGATGGCAGATCGCAAAGTGAGATGCTTTTTTAGCCGGACGGGCAGTTTGGCATCTACGATTATTGAATGTTCCGCTCAGCACCTGCCGTTTGAAATACAGGTAAATTTAAACAAGCGCTTTCCCGGGTATATTCCTCAAAGCCTGACCGAATATATCAGCGGTAATGAGCATGCTTATTATGTGTTATTAAAAGTCGAGCAGGAAGGGTTTATTAAATGGGTAAGGGTAAAAACAGATGAAAACGGAAGAAACATCCTTATTATCCAGAAACTTCAACAAACCCTCTGATTACCAACAAATCTTGTTGATGGCTTTCTCGCAAATCTCCCATAGAGGAGATCGAGTTTTGGTTGATAAAATACCCCGCGGGAACGCGGGGTTTTATTGGTGGATCATATAGGACAAAACATCTGCCGGTGATAAGCTGTCTTGCTTTTGGCACAAAAGAAAAGTCCCGTAAAAACGGGACCTCTTACACCAAAACAAATCCGCCTTTGGCGGATAACCTCTTATCTCAGGAAAAGTAACTCCCTGTATTTTGGCAATTTCCAGTATTCATCATCTACTAAAAATTCCAGCTTATCGCAATGGTAACGAATGATGTCGAAATATGGTTTGATCTTCTCGCAATAATCCACGGCTCTCTGATGAGCATCTTTTATTTTATTGGCTTTTTTCCGGGCCTCGATCATGTCTTCTACATTTCTGGTAATGATCTGAATATGTTCGGATATCTTAGCCAGGATCCTTTTTTGTGCATCATAAGCATCCTCTTTCAATCCAATCTCTTTTAACCCTTTAATATTTGAGATCAGGTGATTCTGATATTTGATCGCGCTGGGCAGGATGAAACTGGTGCATAAGTCACCGATCACACGGGCGTCAATCTGTACTTTCTTCATATAATCTTCCAGCAGAATTTCATATCGCGCATGCAATTCCTTTTCGGAATAAATACCCATGTCACGAAACAGCTTGATGGATTTGGAAGATATCAATGCTTCCAGGGCATGAGGCGTCGTTTTGATATTCGGCAATTTCCTTTTTTCCGCTTCTTTCACCCATTCTTCACCATATCCGTCGCCATCGAAAAGAATATCTTTGGATTTTACAATATAGTTCTGCAATACCTGCAGTATCGCAATTTCTTTCTTCTCTCCTTTATCAATCAGTTTATCCACATCTTTTTTAAACTGGGTTAAAGTCTCAGCCATAATGGTATTCAGTACCGTCATGGCGCTGGCGCAATTGGCGGAAGACCCTACGGCTCGGAATTCGAACTTATTGCCTGTGAATGCAAAGGGAGAAGTCCGGTTACGGTCCGTGTTATCCAATAATACCTCGGGAATATGGCGGTGCAGATCTAATTTCAGAATAGCCTCATCCTGCTCATCAAACTTATGATCTACCCGCGTTTCAATTTCATTTAATACCTCATGAAGATAACGTCCGATAAAGACAGAAATGATAGCAGGGGGGGCTTCATTGGCGCCAAGACGAAAATCATTGCCGGCGGAAGCAATGGAGGCTCTTAACACATCTGCATAATCATACGCTCCTTTAATGGTGTTAATAAAGAAAGTGAGGAACATCAGATTCGTCTTTGGGGTTTTACCCGGGGAAAGTAAGTTCACTCCCGTATCTGTGGACATACTCCAGTTGTTGTGCTTGCCCGATCCGTTGATGCCGGCAAAAGGCTTCTCATGTAATAATACCCTGAACTGATGGCGAAGGGCCACCTTATTCATCACATCCATCAGGAGCGAATTGTGATCTACTGCTATGTTTACATCTTCAAATATGGGTGCACATTCGAATTGGGCCGGAGCCACTTCATTGTGACGGGTTTTCAGAGGAATGCCCAATTTATAACATTCTATTTCCAGGTCACGCATGAAGGCATAAGCGCGTTCGGGGATGGTGCCGAAATAATGATCTTCTAATTGCTGACCTTTGGCAGGCGGATGACCCACTACGGTCCTTTCACACATCAGCAGATCGGGGCGTGCATCTGCCAGGCGGGCATCTATCAAAAAATACTCCTGCTCCCAGCCAAGGGTGGGGGTAACACGGGTTACATTCTTATCAAAATAATTACAAACTTCAGTGGCGGCCTTGTCCAGTGAAGCAATCGCTTTCAATAAAGGACCTTTATAATCCAACGACTCTCCGGTATAGGAAATAAAGACGGTAGGAATGCATAACGTTTTACCGGAACCCATATCCATAATAAAAGCCGGTGAGGACGGATCCCAGGCCGTATAACCCCTTGCTTCAAAAGTGGCGCGCAATCCGCCGCTGGGGAAGCTGGAGGCATCCGGTTCCTGCTGTACTAAAGAATCCCCGTCGAAGTTTTCAATAGGAGTTCCGTCTTTGGAAATGCTGAAAAATGCATCATGTTTTTCGGCAGTGGTGCCGGTCAGCGGCTGGAACCAGTGCGTGTAATGGCTTACTCCTTTGTCCATAGCCCAGGTTTTCATGCCGGCAGCAATTTGTCCCGCCATCTTGCGGTCAATTTTAGACCCTGACTGAATAGAGGTGGTCAGGCTTTTAAAGGACTCATCGCTCAGGTACTCACGCATGGCCTTGCGATTGAACACGTTGCTTCCAAAAAAGGCAGTGATCCTGGTGTGGTTCATACCATTCCCGGAATGATTGTTTCCCTTAGAAGTTGATTCCGGATGCTGAATATCTTCCAAAGCTGCAAAACGTAAATTTTCCATGGAGAATAATTTTTTTGCAAAGAAAATACAGAAATTCCAAAATACTGTATTTTTATATATTCATTACCAAAAAATAACAAAATTGCATTATAAACGGGTGTTTTTTAATAATAACTATTGCTAATATGGAATTACCCTCAATAAAATATAATATTATTAAATTACAAATATGTATTGGCTAAGATAACGCTGTATGCTTTAGTTAATAAAACCGCCCATCTGTAAACGACAGCCCAATAATTTTTATCTTTGTCTCACTTTATTTTATTCTTTCAATCCCGTTTATTTTCCATGGTCCTCGAAATTTGCGCTAATTCTCTCCCCTCAGCCCTTGCTGCACAAGCAGGAGGTGCAGACAGGGTCGAACTTTGCGATAATATGGCTGAAGGTGGCACTACACCTTCTTATGGTACCATACTGACTGCACGCGAACTGCTGCATATTCAGGTGTATCCTATCATCCGCCCCAGAGGCGGCGACTTTTTATATAATGATGCCGAATTCGATCTGATGCGAAAAGATATCGAATTATGTAGGGAAACGGGATGCGATGGGGTGGTCATTGGCTTGTTGCTTGCGGATGGCAGCATAGATAAAAAGAGAACTAAGTTGCTCGTTGAATTAGCCTGGCCATTGGGCGTCACTTTTCACCGCGCTTTTGACCGCTGTGCGGATCCTTTTCAGGCAATGGAAGATATTATTGATTGCGGTTGTGAGCGCATTCTCACTTCAGGGCAACAACCCACCGCACCCGAAGGCGCAGAACTGATAGCTCAGTTAGTGGAGAAAGCAGGGGGGCGCATCATCATCATGCCCGGTTCTGGTGTACGCGAAAATAACATTGCTGAACTGGTAAGAAGTACGGGGGCAACCGAGTATCATTCTACGGCAAAGTCAATTGTGAAGAGTAAAATGCAGTTTAAAAATAAGCTGGTCATGGACAACGAAGCTCTTGAACTGAATATTTCCGAAACGGATGTGGAAATAGTGAGAAAATTAAGAGAAGAAGCGGAAAAGGCTTTTAGTTCATAAGCTTTTCCCCTACTGCCATGGGAATGTCATTGTGTGATAATTATTTTGCAGGCTCAATGGCCATACTGAGTAATAAATTTCCCGCATATACGGGACAAGTTCTTTGTGAAAATGACAAGGGGTTTTCCCACGAAGCCACAAAGCACGCAAAAAAGCTTAGTGGACTTTGTGCCTTGGTGGGAAATTTTATATTTCTATATAACCTTAAATAATTCATCCCCAATGTGTTATGACTGTGTCATTGGCAGGGAAGCAATAAAAGAGATTACCGCTATCAGTTAATCAATTGCAATATAGAAATTAGATTCATCGGGTTTTTACGGATACTTTCCGGCAGCTCTAATTGCAAGATCTTATTTGATTTTTATTTTGCTTCTTGAAATTGTTTTTTCAATTTCTACTGCAATAAATATAAGCGATGAGGCTACCCCTACTATGATAAATTCATTCAGCGTTAACATTTCGGTATGAAAGATTGGCTGGAAAAAAGGTGTAAACGTTATAATCAATTGCAGTACTGAAGATATTAATACTGAGGCAATGAGTAGTTTATTAGAAAAAATACCAATGCTAAATAATGATTGTTTTCCGGAACGAATGGCCAATGCATGACCCAACTGGCTAAGACACAGGAAATTAAAGACCATTGTCTGCCAGGGTAACCCATTCCTGATTGCCCAGCCTTGTAAAGACAATGCAAGTCCGGTCATTAATAAACCTACCCAGATCATGTGTAAACCTTGCCCGTTGGCAAATACACTTTGCTGCGGCGGCCGGGGCGGTCTGGTCATAATATCCTTTTCTGCCTTTTCAAAAGATAATGATACTGCAGGAAAGCCATCTGTAACCAGGTTCGTCCATAAAATATGAACAGGTAATAAAGTGATGGGTAAACCAATCACTGGCCCTAATAGTAAAGTTAGCAATTCGCCTGAATTGGTCGTTATCATGAATTTGATAAACTTCAGAATGTTATCATAAACCCTCCTCCCTTCACCGACTAATTTTATAATAGTTGAAAAATTATCATCAAGTAAAATCATATGAGCCGCTTCCTTCGCAACATCTGTACCTGCAATACCCATTGCGATGCCAATATTTGCCTTTTTTAATGAAGGAGCATCATTTACACCGTCACCGGTCATGGCTACATAATGTCCCCTTTGCTGAAGTGCTTTTACAATTTGTAATTTTTGTTCAGGAGAAACCCGGGCATATACTTTTATCTTTTCGACTTTGTCCAAAAAATTCTCGTTATCCAGGATGGCGAGTTGCCGACCCGTTATTACCAGGTCATTGTCGTTGTTTAATATTCCCACACGTTGTGCAATTGCTTTTGCAGTCAGTGGATGATCTCCTGTGATCATAACAGGTATGATACCGGCTGCCTTACATTGTGTAACAGCCTCAAATACCTCTTCCCTGGGCGGGTCAATGATACCTGCTAATCCTAAAAAGTGTAAGCCGGATTCATGCATCTCACTATCCGGATCATCCGGTAATGTATCCCAATAACGATAGGCGAACCCCAATATTCGTTGACCTTTACCGGCCATATTGTCTATCTGTTTTAGCATATCAGGAGAGCCGGCGCTATTGCAATGCTGTAGTAAAATATCCGGCGCTCCTTTTGTAAATGAAATTATTTTATTATGATGACAGTGAAAGGTGGTCATAAGCTTCCTGTCTGAATCAAATGCAATTTCTGCTATGCGTGGCCATTTATCAGACAACATATTTTGTTCCTTAGCTGCTTCAAATAAGGCAATTTCCGTACTGTCACCTTTTATGCTGTGATGATCATCTTCAAGGACATCATTGTTCAACGCAAATGCATGCAACAGCAAATCACCATTTTTGCTTTTTTTAACAAATGAAAGTTCCCTACGTTCACACAGCCATCCGTTGACAAACACCTCTTCCACATACATTTTATTCTTGGTTAGTGTCCCGGTTTTATCAGTGCAGATATAGGTAACTGAACCTAAAGTTTCAACGGCTGATAATTTTCTGACAAGGCTATTAAACCGAATCATTCTTTTTGCTGCCAATGCAAGCGAGATAGTAATGACCGCGGGTAATGATTCTGGGATCGCTGCCACCGCAAGTGAAATACTGATGAGTATCATTTTTATGAAACCTTCGCCCCGTAACCAGCCTGAAATAAGGAATAATGCACATAATAATAAAACCAGCAGTGAAAGCTTTTTACCGAAAGCGGCCATACGCTGCTGCAATGGGGTAAGCGCAGTATCTCCTTGCAACATTTTGGCTATGCGGCCTATTTCTGTTTGCATACCTGTGGCAATTACTACAGCAGTCCCTCTTCCGTGTATGACAAAGGTTCCTTTAAAAGCCATATTCTTTCTGTCTCCCAATGGCAAATCATTGATTTCTAACCGCTGATCTACTTTTTCTATAGCATGTGATTCACCGGTTAAAGCCGCCTCTTCAATTTTCAGACTGATGGACTCGATGATGCGCACATCTGCCGGAACTACATTTCCCGCTTCCAATAATATCACATCGCCTGGTACTAAAACAGTGACAGGTAAGTTGGCAACTTTTTCATCCCGAAGCACCTTTGTTTGCGTAACAGTCATTTGTTTCAGAGCACGTATGGCTTTTTCGGCACGGTATTCCTGGAGAAAACCTAAGAGAGCATCCAATAATATAATTATAAGGATAACAATTGTATCGGTAATATCTCCGAGGATGCCTGAAATACATGCGGCAGCTAATAAAATTATAATCATCGTGTCCTTAAACTCTTCCAGCAGCAGGCCTGCTGTACTTTTCCTGTCGCCTTCTGTTAGTTCATTCGGACCAATTTGCCGGAATTTTTCGTTGGCTTCAGCAGTGGAAAGCCCCTGTGGCCCGGAGCTTATCAGCCTGAAAACTTCCTCTATGTTTAGTATATGCCAATTCATTAAAATAGTTAACTGAATTTCTTTAGGGTTTATTGAAAACAAGTAACGGCACTTTCAACTGAAACGATAATTTCTCTGCCTGGCTGGGAAGGAATATTTTTTGAAAGAAGGTCCTGTTCTGATTCGTAAACATGACTACAAGAGAAGGCTTTTTTAATCTTATCTGATTTTGCAAATTTTCAACTAACGAATAAAGCACCCCGTTTTCCTCAAAAGTTACATTAAGAGTATATTTATATTGTTTTTTAAAAACGGCATCAACGATTTTTTTATCGAAGATAGTCTCATCCGGCCAGGTAAAATGCAGCACATCAATGGGTGCTTTAAAAGGTGATGCAAAGGCAATAACTTTTTTTATCTCTTCAGAGTAATTACGAAGATCCGTTGCATATAACACCTTCCTGATATTGGAAACTTTATAGTTCTCCGGAACCGCAAGTACGGGAACTTCTGAATGCGTGATCAGATTGCCCGTATTGGTACCAAGAACTCTGTTTGCCTTTCCCGCTCCCCGTGTGCTGATGCATATAAAATCAATATTTTTATCTTTTTGACAATAATCCAGGATGCTGATACTGCCGCCAATACCCTGGATTATTACAAAGGAATGCTTACTCTTTTTTGCATGCATGCCCTTGTATATTCCGGTTATGAATTTTTCCAATTTTAGCCTATAGTTTTTTTCTTCTTCTTCCACATACTTTTCAAAGTACGAATCAGTCCATTGACTTCGTTTCCATAAATGCACTACATGTACGAAAATTAATTCCAGCTTTTGTTGTGCAGCCCAATGTATGGCAAAACGGACACCACTTTTTGATTTTACTGAGAAATCGGTGGGAACAAGTATTCTTTTCATTAGAAATGAATTATTTGCGCTTGTAAAGCAACTTTCTAATTTGGAATTAAAATAGGATTATTGTCATTGCCAATGGTGATTATTATCAATAACTACCAGCATCCGCAAAAATTATTTGTTCAAAAAATAATGGATGATATAAGGGCTTTTGTGAGTGGTCAAAGCATAGATTAAGCATAGATCAAGCATAGATCAAGCCTATTAAAGGCGCACTTAGTGCTTGGCATACAGGAGGTGGAGAGAATGGTTGGGAATGGGTGAATAATGGTATAAGTTATTGATCATCAGCCATCTAATGCCTTCGTCTTACCTTATATTTTAGCCTTATGGGAGCGACCCCCTGCCTCAGCATGCCGATTTTCCGGGCTGCTTTTTTAGTCAGATCTATGATGCGGCCCTGCGCGTAGGGCCCGCGGTCATTGATCCGAACTCTTACCGACTTGCCATTTTCCAGATTAGTTACTTTCACTTTAGTACCCAACGGGATGGTTTTGCTGGCAGCGGTAAGCCGGTGTTGGCGGAATATTTCACCGCTGGCTGTTCGCCTTCCCACAAACTTATCGGCATAATAGGAGGCATCCCCGCGTTGCGTGATCACTCTGGCACAGGAAGTCATCATCCCTGTCAGCACCATCACATACAATATTTTTCTTAAACCACTCATCGTCTTAACACTTGCAAAAATCAAAATTATCCAGTACTTTTGAGAGATTAGTTTTTAACATCTGTTATTTTCAAATTAAAAAATCATGGTAAGGAAATTTTTTTGGCTATTTGCCCTGACAGCATTTTTTATAATGTCATGCTACCAGTATGATCAGGCACAATCGCGTAATGATGTACATCTTGAATTTGCTCCGGGCAATGATGCCCTGCAACTCCCGCCGGGGTTTCAGGTGGTGATGGTGGCTCAGCATATCGGCGCTGCACGGCATATAGTTGTCCGCGAGAA